>NZ_JAQHYR010000004.1:0-257863 GCF_027858075.1 Clavibacter sp. CT19
GGCGACGCCGGACGCCGCCACGCGCACGGGGCCGTCCGACGCGCGTCGGCCGGTCGCCCGGGCGAGGGCCTGGGCGACCGGATCCACGAGCGGCGCGGCCCGCGCGACGCCCTCCCCCGCGACGTCGGCGCCGAGCCCCATGACCTCGTGCTGCGTGAGCGCGAGCGGCAGCCACCCCTCGCCCCGGCTCCGGGCGGCCGTGGCGATCGCCTCGACCACCGCGTCGACAGGGGCCCCGCCAGCACCCGTCGCGATCGCCTCGACCACCGCGTCGACAGGGGCCCCGCCAGCACCCGTCGCGATCGCCTCGACCACCGCGTCGACAGGGGCCCCGCCAGCACCGACGCCGGCGACCGCCGCGCCCGCCTCGCGCAGGGTGTCATCGAGGCCCGCCCAGAGCAGGTCGGCCTTGGAGGCGAAGTAGTTGAAGAAGGTCGCGCGGCTGACCCCGGCGCGCTGGGCGATCTGCTCCACGGTGGTCGCCGCGTACGTGTGCTCGAGGAAGAGCTCGGCGGCCGCCTCCTCCAGGGTCGCGCGCGACGAGCGGCGCGGGCGGCCGGCGGGACGGGCGGAGGTCATGCGCCCATCCTCGCGCACCGTCGTCGGCGGCCTCGCGTATTGTTGGACGCGGTACAGAAACCACCCGCACCAGCGCCCGTCGGCGCGCACATCGGAAGCACCCATGATCCCCACCCCGCGCGCCCGCGCCCTCGCGGGTCTCGGCGCCCTCGCCGCGACCGCCCTCGTCCTCACCGGCTGCACGACCGGCACCCCCGAGGCGTCCACGACCCCGGTCTCCGGCGGCACCCTCGTCTACGCCTCCGGCGACGCGGAGCCCGACTGCCTCGATCCGCACGTCGGCGGCAACTACCCGCAGGCGCTCGTGTCCTCGCAGTTCCTCGAGCCGCTCGTCTCCCTCGACGGGAAGGGCGGGATCACGCCGTGGCTCGCCGACAGCTGGACCTGGAGCGACGACGGCCTCCGCCTCACGCTCGAGCTCCGCCCGGGCGTGTCCTTCACCGACGGCACGCCGTTCGACGCGGACGCCGTGGTCGCGAACATCCGGCACGTGCAGGATCCCGCCACGCTCTCCTCCACCGGGTACCTCGCGCTGCAGGCCGTGACGGACGCGACCGCGGTCGACGCCGACACGGTGCAGCTCACGCTCCAGACGCCCGACAGCGCGCTGCTCGAGTCGCTCTCGCAACCGTGGCTCGCCATGGAGTCGCCCGCCGGCATCGCCCGCGGCACGGACGCGAACTGCGCGCAGCCCATCGGCACGGGTCCGTTCTCCGTCGAGCGCTGGGACCGCCAGCAGTCGGTCTCGCTCGTGCGGAATGACGCCTACTCCTCGCCGCCCGCGGACGCCGCCCACACCGGCGCCGCCTACCTCGAGCGCATCGACTGGCGCTTCCTGCCCGACGCCGCCTCGCGCTACGCGGCCCTGCAGAGCGGCGAGGTCGACGTGATCGACAACGCCCAGCCCGACGCCATCGCCTCCGCGACCTCCGGCGGCACGCTCGGCGAGCTCGACGCGCCGCGACCGGGGGCGTCCAACCGCATCGAGCTGAACTCCGGCCGGGCCCCCTTCGACGACGAGCGCGTGCGCGAGGCGTTCATCCGCTCGGCCGACGTCGACGCGGGCATCACGGCGCTGTTCCAGGGCACCGCGCAGCGCTCGTACTCGCCGCTCGCGAGCACGGAGCCCGCGGCCGTCTCCGACCCCGACCTCTTCGGCATCGACGCCGACCGCGCCGCCGCGCTCCTCGACGAGGCGGGCTGGTCCACGAAGGACGCCGACGGGATCCGCACGAAGGACGGGAAGCGGCTCACGCTGCGCTTCCCCGTGAGCACCAACCAGTCGATCCCCGCCGAGCAGTCGCTGTTCGAGCAGATCCAGGCCACCACCAAGCAGGTCGGGTTCGACGTGCAGCTCGAGCCGATGGACCTCGGTCGCTGGTACGAGGCGCTGGGCGACGACGCGTACGAGCTCGTGAGCGCGCCGTACACGAAGGCGGGGCCGGACGTGCTGCGGATCCTCTACGACACCTCGGGCATCACGCCCGCGCCCAGCGGCTACTTCGCGAACCACGCCAAGGTCTCCGTGCCCGAGATCGACCGGGCGCTCGCCGAGGCCCGCTCCACCACCGAACTCGACCGCCGCAACGCGCTCTACGCCGACGTGCAGCGGCGTGTGATGGCCGGGCACTGGATCCTGCCGCTCTACGACCAGCAGAACCACTTCCTGCACGGGACGGCCGTGCAGGGCCTCCGCGCGCTGCCGTCGGTGGCGACGCCCACGCTGTACGACACCTGGCTCGCCCGGTGACGCGGGGCCGCAGCCGGCCCGTGTCCGCCGCCCGCGCGCCCGCGCTCCTGCGGGCCGCGGGCGCGCGGATCGGCGGCGCGGTTCTCGTGCTGTGGGCGGTCGCGACCGTGACGTTCCTCGCGGTGCGCCTGATCCCGGGCGACCCGGCGCAGGCGATCCTCGGCGGCCCCGGCTCGCAGGCCCCGCCCGAGGCCGTCGCCGCCGTGCGCGCCGAGTACGGGCTCGACCAGCCGCTCCTCGTGCAGTACCTCGCGCAGCTCGGCCGCCTCGCGCAGGGCGACCTCGGCCGGTCCTACGCGCTCCGCGAGGACGTGGTCGCGGTGCTCGCGCGGCAGCTGCCGGGCACGCTGCTGCTCGCGGTGCTGGCGCTCGCCGTGGCGTGGATCCTCGCGCTCGCCCTGGCGTTCGTCTCCACCGGGGCCGGGCGGGTCGCCGCGGCGCTCGGCGCGGGGATCGAGATCGTCGCGGCGTCGCTCCCGCACTTCTGGATCGGGGTGGTGCTCATCCTCGTCTTCTCCACCGGCCTCGGCTGGCTGCCGGCGGTGAGCGGATCCTCTCCGGCGGGCCTCGTGCTCCCCGTGCTGACGCTCGCGATCCCGCTGGCCGGGTTCCTCGGGCAGATCATGCGCGAGGCGCTCCTCGAGGCGCTCGACTCGCCGTTCGCGCTCGCGGCCCGGGCGCGCGGGGAGTCCGAGTCGGGCGTGCGGCTGCGGCACGCGCTCCGGCACGCCGCGGCCCCGGGCATCGCCCTCTCCGGCTGGGCGTTCGGGTTCCTCATCTCGGGCGCGGTGGTGGTCGAGCAGATCTTCGCCCGCCCGGGCCTCGGCCGCACGGCGCTGTCGGCCGTCACGAGCCGGGACGTCCCGGTGATCGTCGGCGTCGTGCTGGTGGTGGCGGTCGTCTACATCGTGCTCACCGCGGTCACCGACCTGCTGGCGCGCCTCGTGGATCCGCGCCTCGTCGACGCGCGCACCGGGCCCGTGCCATCCGCGGCCCCTGCACCCCCGCTCGACTCGTCGACTCCCGCCGGCGCGCCCGCCCCGCAGGCGGCCGCGCGATGAGCGACCCCCGCGCCGAGACGCTGCTCACCGCGGCGCCGTCGCGTCCGCCCGTCCGGATCCTCGCGATCGCCGGCACGGCGGGCGCCGCCCTCGTGGTCGCGCTCCTCGTGGCCGCCGCCCTCGCGCCCGGTCTCCTCGCGCCCGGCGACCCGCTCGCCATCGCCCCCGCGGAGGCCTTCCGCGCGCCGGGGCCCGGCCACCTCCTCGGCACCGACGAGTCCGGCCGCGACGTGCTCACGCGCGTCGTGCACGGCGCCGGCCCGAGCCTCGTGATCGGGGTGAGCGCGACCGCGATCGGCCTCGGCCTCGGCGCGGTCCTCGGCCTCGCCGCCGCGCTCCTCGGCCGTGTCGCCGACTTCGCGGTCAACCGCGTCATCGAGGTCGTCTTCGCGTTCCCCGGGCTCCTCCTCGCGCTCTTCCTCATCGTGATCCTCGGGCCCGGCATCGGCAGCGCCACCCTCGCCGTGGGCGTCTCGGCCGCGCCCGGATACGCGCGCATCATCCGCGGCCGCGTGATGTCGGTGCGGCGGTCGCCGTACGTGGAGGCCGCGACCGTGCTCGGCCGTCCTCCGCTCGTGGTGCTCGCGCGGCACATCCTGCCGAACACCGCAGCGCCGCTCTTCGTGCTCGGGACCCTGGGCGTCGGCCAGGCCATCGTGTGGGCGTCGTCGCTCAGCTACCTCGGGCTCGGCACGGTGCCGCCGGATCCCGAGTGGGGCGCCATGCTCGCCGCGGGCCGCACCTACATCGGCTCCGCGCCGTGGCTGACCGTGGTGCCGGGCCTGATGATCGTGCTCACGGCGACGGCCTCCACCGTGCTCGGCCGCGCGCTCGAGCGACGGGTGCGCGAGTCGTGAGCGGCGGCCCCCACCCATCGGCGGACTCGGCGCCCGGCGCGCGCGTCGCCTCCGAGGCGCCCGTCGCGTCCCTCGCGCTCCGCGTCGAGGACCTGCGCGTCTCCTTCGGCGGCGTGCCCGTCGTGCACGGCGTCTCGCTCCGCATCGCGCCGGGCGAGTGCCTCGCGCTCGTGGGCACCTCGGGATCCGGCAAGAGCGTCACCGCCCGGAGCCTCCTCGGCCTCGCCGGCGCGGGCGCCCACGTGGAGGCGGACGCCCTCGAGATCGGCGGCCGCGACCTCCGCGCCGCCACGCCCCGCGAGTGGCGGCGCGTCCGCGGATCCGGCGTGGGCCTCGTCCTGCAGGACGCGCTCTCGTCGCTCGACCCGCTCCGCCCCGTCGGCCGCGAGATCGGCGACGCCCTGCGCCTGCACGGCATGCGGGACGCCCGCGCGCGGCAGGCGCGCGTCCTGGAGCTGCTCGAGCGCGTCGGCATGCCGGATCCCGGGACGCGCGTCCGCCAGCGCGCCGGCGAGCTCTCCGGCGGCCTCCGCCAGCGCGCCCTGCTCGCGGCCGCCATCGCCCTCGACCCGCCGCTGCTCGTGGCCGACGAGCCGACGACGGCGCTCGACGCGACGGTGCAGGCACGGATCCTCGACCTCCTCGGCGAGCTGCGCGGCGCCGGCCAGGCGACGCTGCTGGTGAGCCACGACCTCGCCGTGGTCGCCCGGCTCGCGGACCGCGTCGCGGTCATGCACGACGGCCGCGTCGTCGAGGAGGGCCCCACCGCGGACGTCCTCCGCGCGCCCGCGCACAGGCGGACGCGCGCGCTGGTCGCCGCCGTGCCGACGGGCGTGCCGCGCGGGGTGCCGCTCTCGGAGGAGCGGATCGCGGCGGCGGCCCCCGGCGCCCCGGCATCCGCCGACCCGGGCCGCGACGACCGCCGCCCCGCGTCCACCTCGCCGGAGGACCGCGGCGTCGCCCTCCGCGCCGCCGGCCTCACCCGCTCCTACCGCGACCCCGGCGGATCCGTCCGCACGGCCGTCGACGACGTCTCCCTCGAGGTCCGCCGCGGGCGCACGCTCGGGCTGGTGGGCGGATCCGGCTCCGGCAAGACGACCGTCGCGCGCCTCCTGCTCGCGCTCGAGGAGCCCGACGCCGGCACCGTGACCCTCGACGGGGCGCCGTGGAGCGGCATCCCGGAGCGGGAGCGCCGCGCCCGCCGCCCCCGCGTCGGCGCCGTGTACCAGGATCCGCTGGCCTCGTTCGACCCGCGCTGGACGGTCGACCGCATCCTGCGCGACGCCCTCGCCGTCGCCGACCCGCGCGGGCCGGACGACCGCGACTCCCCCGCCACGCTGCTCGCGCAGGTGGGCCTCGAACCCGCGCTGCTGCGCCGCCGCCCCGCGCGTCTCTCCGGCGGGCAGCGCCAGCGCGTCGCCATCGCGCGGGCCCTGGCCGCGCGGCCGGACGTGCTCATCTGCGACGAGCCCGTCTCCGCGCTCGACATCGCCGTGCAGGCGCAGGTGCTCGACCTGCTCGACGAGCTGCAGCGCCGCCTCGGCCTCGGGCTGCTGCTCATCTCGCACGACCTGGGCGTCGTCGCGCACATGAGCGACGAGGTCGCCGTGATGAGCGAGGGCCGCGTCGTCGAGCGCGGATATGCCGAAGACGTGCTCCAGCGTCCGGCGCATCCGGTGACGCGGGCGCTCCTCGACGCCGTGCCGAAGCTGGATCCGGGCGCCGCGCCGCGCTGACGGCCACCCGCCCGGACCCGCGGACGACCGTCGCGCGCCGGCGTCAGACGCCCGCGTGCCGGTCGAGGAACGCGTACAGCTCCCGGTCGTCGACCCCGGGGAACGAGCCGCGCGGCAGGGGCGCGAGGATGTGCGCGTGCAGCCGCGCGCTCGGCCACGCGCGGTCGCGCCAACGGCCCGCGTCCTCCGGATCCGCCCGCCGGCAGCACGACTCGTCCGGGCACCGCGACACGCTCCGCGCCGTCGTCTCCCGCCCGCGGAACCACTTCGCGTGCGCGAACGGCACCCCGAAGGAGATCGAGTACTCGCCCTCGGCCGTCGACCCGGTCTGCGTCGAGCACCAGAAGGTGCCCGCGGGCGTGTCCGTGTACTGGTGGAACTCGGTCGTGCGGTTCGTGCGGTCGAAGGCCCCGCGCGCCGCCCACTCCCGGCACACCGGCTGCCCCTCCACCGCGCCCGTGACGTCGACCGGCAGCGGCAGCCCGTCGTTCTCGTACGCCTTGTAGACCGCGCCGTCGCCGCCGACCCGGAGGAAGTGCACGCGGAGGTCGAGATGCGTGGTGCTGATGTTCGTGAGCCGGAGCGCCGCCGCCTCGTGCGTCACGCCGAACGCGTCGCGGAAGTCCTCCACGGCGAGGTCGCGCCTGGCCTTGGCGTCGCCGAGGAACTCGACCGACTGCGTGAGCGGCATGAGGCAGGCCGCCGCGAAGTAGTTGATCTCCAGCCGCTGCCGCAGGAAGTCGGCGTAGCTCGCGGGCTCCTCGTGCCCGAGCACGCGGTGCGCCATCGCCTGCAGCGCCATCGAGCGGAGTCCGTGTCCGCCGGGGATGGACGCCGGCGGCAGGTAGATGCGCCCCTCCCCGAGGTCGGTGACCGAGCGCGTCGAGCGCGGCAGGTCGTCCACGTAGATGAGCTCGAAGCCGAGGCCCTCGGCCATCCGGCTGACGCTCCGGTGCGAGAGCGCCCCGGCACGGTGGCCGACGTCGGCGAGCATCCGCTCGGCCAGCTCCTCGATCTCGGGGATGTGGTTGTCGCGCCCGCGCATCATCAGCCGCTGCTCGGTGTTCGCGCGCCGGGCCTCCTCGGGCGTCGCGATCGACTCGCGGGCGCGGCGCGCGAGCTCGCGGTGCAGGCCGACGAGCGCCTCGAGCGTCTCCTGCGGCAGCGCGCGGCTGGCGGGCACGGCCGGCAGCCCGAGCGAGCCGTAGAGGGAGGAGCGCTGGGCCCGGTCGAGCTCGATCTCGAGGGCCGAGCGGGCGTCCGGCGCGTCGGCCGCGAGCAGGTGCGTGACGTCCACCCCGAGCGCCCCCGCGATGCGCCCGAGCGTCGAGAGGCGGGTCTCGCGCCGGCCGTTCTCGATCATGCTCAGCTGGCTCGGCAGGATCCCCGCCCGCTCCCCCAGCGCCTGGAGCGTGAGCCCGGCCCCCTTCCGCGCGTGCCGGATGCGGCGGCCGATGACGAGCTGGTCCATTCCTTCACCTCTCCGTGAACATCGGCGCTTCTTCACGCCGATTGATCCCCGAACCCCATCCTGACCGGTCGCAGGCTGGAACAACAGACCGATCGACGAGGACGGACCGACATGACCACCATCCAGGACGCACCCCCGCTCACCGCCGCCGGACCGCGCGCGGCCGATCCCGCCGCCGCGGACGCCGCGGCAGCGCCCGCCGCGGCAGCGCCCGATGCCGCTCCCCTGCCGCCCGGCACGGCCGCCCCCGGGCTCTGCCGCGATCCCCGGATCGCCGCCTGGGTCGCCGAGGTCGCCGCGCTCACGCTGCCGGACCAGGTCGTCTGGTGCACGGGCAGCGTCGCCGAGTACGACCGCATCACCCGGCAGATGGTCGACGCCGGCACGCTCATCCGGCTGAACCCGGAATGGCGCCCGCACAGCTTCCTCGCCCGCAGCGACCCGGCCGACGTCGCGCGCGTCGAGGACCGCACCTTCATCTGCTCCGCGCAGGAGTCCGACGCCGGCCCCACGAACAACTGGCGCGACCCGGCGGAGACGCGCGCCGAGCTCCGGGAGCTGTTCGCCGGATCCATGCGCGGACGCACCCTCTACGTCGTCCCGTTCTCCATGGGGCCGCTCGGCGGCGCGATCTCGCAGCTCGGCGTGCAGATCACCGACAGCCCCTACGTCGTCGCGAGCATGGCGCTCATGACCCGGATGGGCGACGACGCGCTCCGCCTCATCGGACCGGACACCGCGTGGGTCCGCGCGCTGCACGGCCTCGGCGCGCCCCTGGTGGACGACGCCGGGCGCCGCTCGGCCGACGTGCCGTGGCCGCACAACGCCGACAAGCGCATCTGCCACTTCCCCGAGGAGCGCGAGATCATGTCGTTCGGATCGGGCTACGGCGGCAACGCCCTGCTCGGCAAGAAGTGCTTCTCGCTCCGCATCGCCTCGGCCATGGCGCGCGACGAGGGCTGGCTCGCCGAGCACATGCTCCTCATCCGCGTGACGAGCCCCGAGGGCCGCCGCTTCCACATCGCCGCCGCGTTCCCGTCGGCGTGCGGCAAGACGAACCTCGCGATGCTGACGCCCACCATCCCCGGCTGGACGGTCGAGACGCTCGGCGACGACATCGC
The DNA here is from genome assembly GCF_027858075.1 of Clavibacter sp. CT19. Classification (NCBI taxonomy): domain Bacteria; kingdom Bacillati; phylum Actinomycetota; class Actinomycetes; order Micrococcales; family Microbacteriaceae; genus Clavibacter; species Clavibacter sp. CT19. Next base: position 8,576 of record NZ_JAQHYR010000004.1, read on the forward strand.
CTGGCTGCGCCCGGACGTGCAGGGCCGCCTCCGCGCCGTGAACCCCGAGCGCGGCCTCTTCGGCGTCGCGCCCGGCACCGGCGCGGCGACGAACCCCGTCGCCATGGACACGATCTGGGGCAACGCGATCTACACGAACGTCGCCCTCCGCCCCGACGGCGACGTGTGGTGGGAGGGCATGACCCCCACGCCGCCCGCCGGGCTCGTCGACTGGCAGGGGCAGCCGTGGTCACCCGCCTCCGGCACGCCCGCCGCGCACCCGAACGCGCGCTTCACCGTGGGGATCGAGCAGTGCCCGACGCTCGCCGACGACTGGGACGACCCCGACGGCGTGGTGGTGGACGCGATCCTCTTCGGCGGGCGCCGGGCGACCAACGTCCCGCTCGTGGCCGAGGCCGACGACTGGGAGCACGGCGTCTTCGTCGGCGCGACCATGGCCTCGGAGCGCACCGCCGCGGCGGAGGGCCGGGTGGGCGAGCTCCGCCACGACCCCTTCGCGATGCAGCCCTTCGTCGGCTACGACATGGCCGACCACTGGCGGCACTGGCTCGATGTCGGCGCGGGACTCGGCGCCGGCGCCCCGCGGGTCTTCCAGGTGAACTGGTTCCGCAGGGGCGACGACGGCTCCTTCCTCTGGCCGGGCTTCGGCGAGAACGCGCGCGTGCTCGAGTGGGTCGTCCGCCGCGTCGAGGGCCGCGTGGACGTCCGGCCGAGCCCGGTCGGCGGCCTGCCCCTCCCGGACGACCTGGACGTCGCCGGGCTCGACCTGGCGGAGGGCGCGCTCGACGAGCTGCTGGCGCTGGATCCGGGCTCCTGGCTGGAGGAGCTCGACGCCGTGGATGCGCACTTCGCGCGCTTCGGCGGCCGGGTCCCCGACGAGCTGACGGCCCGCATCGACGCCATGCGCCGGGCGTTCCGCGCCGCCCGGGAGGACGCCGACGCCTGATGCCCGCGCCGGATGCGGGGCCCGCGACGGTCCCCGCATCCGGCCGTCGCGCCCCCATCCGGTAGCCTGATCCCCGCACAGAAGGCACCTCACCATCGACACGGTGCCGTCCACATCGAGGGAACCGGAGCACGCATGGCTGACGAACGACGTCCGGACACCGCGCAGGAGGCGACCGGCCAGGTCGCCCGGGTCCCCGACAAGCCGGCCCTCGAGGGCCTCGAGGCCAAGTGGGGCGACCGCTGGCAGGCCGACGGCACGTACGACTTCCGCCGCGACGAGGCCGCCGCGGGCACCGTCTTCTCCATCGACACCCCGCCGCCCACGGCGAGCGGCTCCCTCCACATCGGCCACGTCTTCAGCTACACGCACACCGACGTGATCGCCCGGTACCGCCGGATGCGCGGCGAGAGCGTCTTCTACCCGCTCGGCTGGGACGACAACGGCCTCCCCACCGAGCGCCGCGTGCAGAACTTCTACGGCGTCCGCTGCGACCCCACGCTCCCCTACGACCCGTCCTTCCAGCCCGCCGAGACCGGCGGCACGTCCAAGCCGGGCGACCAGCGGCCGATCTCCCGCCGCAACTTCATCGAGCTGTGCGAGCGCCTCACCGAGGAGGACGAGAAGCAGTTCGAGGACCTCTTCCGCACGCTCGGCCTCAGCGTCGACTGGCGCCAGAGCTACCGCACCATCGGCCAGGAGGCGCAGGTCGCGTCGCAGCGCGCCTTCCTCCGCAACCTCGCCCGCGGCGAGGCGTACCAGGCCGACGCCCCCACGCTCTGGGACGTCACCTTCCGCACCGCGGTCGCGCAGGCCGAGCTGGAGGACCGCGAGCAGCCGAGCGCGTACCACCGCCTCGCGTTCCACCGCTCCGGCGGCGACGACGTGATCATCGACACCACGCGCCCCGAGCTCCTCGCGGCCTGCGTCGCCCTCGTCGCGCACCCCGACGACGAGCGCTACCAGGGCCTGTTCGGCACGAACGTCACGACACCCGTCTTCGGCGTCGAGGTGCCCGTGCTCGCGCACCACCTCGCGCAGCCCGACAAGGGATCCGGCATCGCCATGGTCTGCACCTTCGGCGACCTCAACGACGTCGTCTGGTGGCGCGAGCTGCAGCTCGAGAACCGCGCGATCGTGGGCTTCGACGGCCGCATCGTCTCCGAGGCGCCCGCCGCCATCACGTCCGAGGCGGGCCGCGAGGCGTACGCCGCCCTCGCCGGCAAGACCGTCTTCTCCGCGAAGGCCGCGATGGTCGAGCTCCTCACCGAGTCCGGCGAGCTCCTCGGCGAGCCGCGCAAGATCACACACCCCGTCAAGTTCTACGAGAAGGGCGACAAGCCCCTCGAGATCGTCTCGACCCGCCAGTGGTACATCCGCAACGGCGGCCGCGACGAGGAGCTGCGCGAGCGCCTCCTCGGCCGCGGCCGCGAGATCGGGTTCGTGCCCGACTTCATGCGCGTCCGGTACGAGAACTGGGTCGGCGGCCTCAACGGCGACTGGCTCGTCTCGCGCCAGCGCTTCTTCGGCGTGCCGCTGCCCGTGTGGTACCCGCTCGACGCCGACGGCAACCCGGAGTTCGACAAGGCGATCACCCCGACGGAGGACCAGCTTCCCGTCGACCCGTCGTCGGATCCCGCCCCCGGCTACACGGAGGACCAGCGCGGCGTCCCCGGCGGCTTCCAGGGCGAGCTCGACGTCATGGACACGTGGGCCACCTCGTCCCTCACCCCGCAGCTCGCGGGCGGCTGGGAGCGCGACCCGGAGCTGTTCGACCTCGTCTTCCCGTTCTCGATGCGCCCGCAGGGCCAGGACATCATCCGCACGTGGCTCTTCTCCACGGTGCTGCGCGCGGAGCTGGAGCACGGCCAGGCGCCGTGGAGGACGGCCGCGATCTCCGGCTGGATCCTCGACCCCGACCGCAAGAAGATGTCGAAGTCGAAGGGCAACGTCGTGACGCCCGCGGCCACGCTCGAGCAGTTCGGCTCCGATGCCGTGCGCTACTGGGCCGCGTCCGCGCGCCTCGGGGTGGACGCCGCGATGGACCCGCAGAACCCGACGCAGATCAAGATCGGCCGTCGCCTCGCGATCAAGGTCCTCAACGCGGCGAAGTTCATCCTCTCCTTCGAGGCGCCGGAGGGCGCCCGGGCCACGCACGCCATCGACGTGGGGATGCTCGCCGCCCTCGCCGAGGTCGTCGAGACCGCCACCACGGCGCTCGAGGAGTACGACCACGCCCGCGCGCTCGAGGTCACGGAGAGCTTCTTCTGGACCTTCTGCGACGACTACCTGGAGCTCGTCAAGGACCGCGCGTACTCGGCCGACGCCGACCCGGCCGACCGGGGATCCGCGGTCGCGGCCCTCCGCGAGGCGCTCGACGTGCTGCTGCGCCTGTTCGCGCCGTTCGTGCCGTTCGCGGCCGAGGAGGCGTGGAGCTGGTCGCACGACGGCTCGATCCACACCGCGTCCTGGCCGACCGCGCCGATCCCGGATGCGCCTGCGACCGGCGGCGCCGCCGACCCGCGCCTTCTCGCGCTCGCCGGCCGCGCGCTCGTGGGCATCCGCCGCGCCAAGACCGACGCGAAGGCCTCGCAGAAGACGCCGGTCGCCGAGGCCGTCGTGTCCGCGTCCGCCGACGACATCCGCTCGCTCGAGCTCGTGGCCGAGGACCTCCGCGCCGTGGGCCGCATCACCGACCTGACCTTCACCGAGGGGGACGGCCCCGCCGTCACCCGCATCACGCTCGCGACCGCCGAGCAGCACGAGGAGACCGACGCATGACCATCTCGATCCGCCCCGTCCGCGACGGCGACTTCTTCCCCTGGTTCGACCTGTTCGCCGGCTACGCCGAGTCCTACGGCACCGAGCTGACGGACGAGGCGGCCGTGCTCGCCTGGAGCCGCCTCATCGACGACGCGCACGCGAGCACCGCGCTCGTCGCCGTCGACGACGCGCACGAGGGCGCCCTCGTCGGCCTCGCGCACTTCCACCGCTTCGCGAGGCTCGCGCGCGGCACCGACGGCCTGCTGGTCGACGACCTCTACGTGCGCGAGATCTCGCGCCGCCAGGGCGTCGGCGAGCAGCTCATCGGCGCGGTCGCCGAGGTCGCGCGCCGCGACGGCGCGAGCATGCTCCGCTGGATCACCGCCGAGGACAACGCCGACGCGCAGCGCCTCTACGACCGGGTCGCCCGCCGCACCACGTGGGTCACCTACGAGCAGGACGTCTGATGCAGCTCGGCACGCGCTGGCCCGTCGGCGGCACCGCCCCGGCGGAGCTCCCCGAGGTCGTGCTCCTCGCCGTGAAGACCGTCGAGTCCGACGTCGTCGCGCTCGATGCGGACACGTCCCAGTGGCGCTGGACCCTCACCTGGCTCGAGCGGAAGCCCGTGGTCGAGCTCGACGACGGCACCGTGATCCGCTATGACCCGATCGAGGACGCGGCCACCATCACGATCCCCGGCGAGAGCACCGACGACCCGTTCGACGACTGACGCGTCGCCGCGACGCGGAGACGCCGCACGAGGAGGCCCGCCCGACCACGCGTCCGGCGGGCCTCCTCGCGTCCGGAGACGGGGACGGGGACGGGGGCGGCGGCGGCGGCGCCGGGTCAGCGGCGCGCGAGGATCTCCCCGTGCGGCATCGCCAGGAACCCGTCGGCGTCCGCCGCCCACTCCTGCCAGCCGGCCCGGATGGCCTGCAGGTCGTCGTCGGAGGCGAAGCCGCCCTCGAGCGCCTGACCGGCGAAGGAGGAGGCGACGGCGCGGTCGGCCCACGCGCCTCCCCACCACGCGCGCTCGTCGTCGGAGGAGAAGCACCACACGGACGCGCTGGACGCGACGTCGGTGAAGCCGGCCCGGTGCGCCCAGGCCTTGAGCCGGGATCCGGCGTCGGGCTCGCCGCCGTTGGCCCGGTGCACCGGGAGGTAGACGTCGGCCCAGAGCCGCAGCCCGTCCGTCTCGGGGAAGAGCGCGACCTTCGAGTAGACGACGTCGCGGGCGGCCACGAGCCCGCCGGGACGCGTGACGCGCCGCATCTCGGCCAGCGCCCGCACGGGGTCGCCGACGTGCTGGAGGACCTGGTGCGCGTGCACGACGTCGAACGACGCGTCGGCGTAGGGCAGCTCGTACACGGATCCGGAGACGAACTCGACGTTCGCCGTGCCCTGCTGCTCCGCGAGGGCGACGGCCTGCCGCACGACCTCCTCGGACATGTCGATCCCCACCACGCGCCCGGGAGCGACGATGCGCGCGAGCTCCACCGTGATGGTCCCGGGCCCGCTGCCCACGTCCAGCACGTCGAGCCCGGCCCGCAGATGCGGTTCGAGGTAGGCGGCGGAGTTCCGGACGGTGCGTGCGCTGTGCACGCGGAGGACGCTCTCGTGGTGGCCGTGGGTGTATCGCTCGCTGTTCACCCTCCGAGCCTAGGTCGGCGCCCGGCCTAGGCTCGCTGTATGACGACGCCCCCGAACCCCTTCCTCGAGCCGAGCCCCCTGCCCTCCGGAATGCCCCCCTTCGACGACATCCGGGAGGAGCACTTCCGCCCCGCGTTCGAGGCCGGGATCGCCGCGCACCTGGCGGAGGTGCGCGCCGTCGCCGACTCCCCCGGGGCGCCGACGTTCGAGAACACGCTCGTCGCCCTCGAGCGCGCGGGGAGGATCCTCGACCGCGTCTCCCACGTCTTCTTCACGCTCACCTCGTCCGACAGCTCCCCGTTCACCCGGGAGCTCGAGGCGGAGATCGCCCCCGAGCTCACGGCCCACGAGGACGCGATCCGCCTCGACGCCGCGCTCTACGCCCGCATCCGCGCCGTGCACGAGGGGCGTCACGACGCGGGCCTCGACGCCGAGTCCGTGTACCTGGTCGAGCGGTACCTCGCCGAGTTCACGATCGCCGGCGCCGGCCTCGACGACGACGCCAAGGGGCGCCTGCGCGACCTCAACCGCCGACTGTCGGTGCTCACGACGCGCTTCGAGTCGAACCTCCTCGAGGACACCAACGACCTCGCGGTCGTCGTCGACGACCCGGCCGAGCTCGACGGTCTCGGCGAGGGCGCGATCGCCGCCGCCGCGCAGGCCGCCGCCGACCGCGGGCTGGAAGGGAAGCACCTCATCACGCTCGTGCTGCCCACGGGCCACCCCTACCTCGCCCAGCTCACGGACCGGGGGCTGCGGCAGCGCATCATGGAGGCGTCGCTCGCACGCGGCGCCCGCGGGAACGCGCACGACAACCGTCCGCTCGTGCTCGAGATCACGCGCCTCCGCGCCGAGCGTGCCGCCCTCCTCGGCTTCCCGAGCCACGCCGCCGCCGTCACGGCCGATCAGACGGCCGGGACCCCGGAGGCCGTCGCCGAGATGCTCGGCCGCCTCGCCCCGGCCGCGGCCCGCAACGCCCGCGCCGAGGCCGTCGAGCTGCAGCGCGTGATCGACCGCACGCAGGAGGAGCGCGGCGAGCCGACCTTCGAGCTCGCCGCATGGGACTGGGCGTTCTACAGCGAGAGGGTCCGCACGGAGCGCTACGCCGTCGACACCGCGCGCATGCGCCCCTACCTCGAGTCCGAGCGCGTGCTGCACGACGGCGTCTTCCGCGCGGCCACGGAGCTCTACGGGGTGACGTTCGCCGAGCGGGACGACATCACCTCGTACCACCCGGACGCGCGCGTCTTCGAGGTGCGGGACGAGGACGGCTCCCCCGTCGGCCTCTACGTGCTCGACCTGCACACGCGCGACTCGAAGCGCGGCGGCGCGTGGATGAACCCGCTCATCTCGCAGAGCGACCTCCTCGGCACGCCTGCCGTGGTGCTCAACAACCTCAACGTGCCGAAGCCGCCCGCCGGCCAGCCGACCCTCCTCAGCTACGACGAGGCGAACACGCTGTTCCACGAGTTCGGCCACGCCCTGCACGGTCTCTTCGCGCGCGTCACGTACCCGCGCTTCGCCGGCACCAACGTCTTCCGCGACTTCGTCGAGTTCCCGAGCCAGGTGAACGAGATGTGGATGCTGTGGCCGGAGATCCTCGCGTCCTACGCCGTGCACCACGAGACGGGTGAGCGCATGCCCGAGGAGCTCGTCGCCGCGGTGCGGGCCTCCTCCGCCTTCAACGAGGGCTTCCTCACGAGCGAGTACCTGGGCGCCGCGCTCCTCGACCAGGCATGGCACCGTCTCGGCGTCGACGACGTCGTCGAGGACGTGGACGCGTTCCAGGCCGATGCCCTCGCGGCGGTCGGCCTCGACGTGCCCGCGGTCCTCCCCCGCTACGCGTCGAGCTACTTCCAGCACACGTTCGCGGGCGGCTACGACGCGGGGTACTACTCCTACATCTGGAGCGAGGTGCTGGACGCGGACACCGTCGAGTGGTTCCACGAGAACGGCGGACTCACACGCGCCAACGGCGACCGCTTCCGCTCCCGGCTCCTCGGCGTGGGCGGATCCCGGGACCCGCTCGAGGCCTACCGGGACTTCCGCGGCCGCGACGCCGTGATCGAGCCGCTCCTCGAGCGCCGCGGCCTCGCCGACTGATCCGCGTCCCCGGACGACGAGAGCGCCGCACCCCTGAGGGTGCGGCGCTCTCGTGTCGCGGTGCCGCGTGCCGCGGCACGGATCAGGCGGACTTCTCCGCGCGGAGCATGGACGCGCGCGGCACGATGGTGGGCGCCGCGTTCTGCACGACCGACTCGCGCGTGATGACCACGCGCCCCACCTCGTCGTCCGAGGGGATGTCGAACATGATCGGCCCGAGCACCTCCTCGAGGATGGCGCGGAGCCCGCGGGCTCCCGTCTGGCGGAGCACCGCGAGGTCGGCGATGGACTCCAGCGCGCCCTGCTCGAACTCCAGCTCCACGCCGTCGAGCTCGAACATCTTCTGGTACTGGCGCACGAGGGCGTTGCGCGGCTTGGTGAGGATCTCCATGAGCGCCCGCTGGTCGAGCTGCGTGACGGTCGTGACGACGGGCAGCCGGCCGATGAACTCGGGGATGAGGCCGAACTTGTGCAGGTCCTCCGGGAGCACCTCGCCGAACACGTCGGCGTTCACGTCCTTGCGGTGCAGCGGGGCGCCGAAGCCGATGCCCTTCTTGCCGGCGCGCTGGCTGATGATGTCCTCGAGGCCCGCGAAGGCGCCCGCCACGATGAAGAGCACGTTCGTGGTGTCGACCTGGATGAACTCCTGGTGCGGGTGCTTCCGTCCGCCCTGCGGCGGCACCGAGGCGACCGTGCCCTCGAGGATCTTCAGCAGCGCCTGCTGCACGCCCTCGCCCGACACGTCCCGCGTGATGCTCGGGTTCTCGGCCTTGCGCGCGATCTTGTCGACCTCGTCGATGTAGATGATGCCGGTCTCGGCGCGCTTCACGTCGTAGTCGGCGGCCTGGATGAGCTTCAGGAGGATGTTCTCCACGTCCTCGCCGACGTAGCCGGCCTCGGTGAGCGCCGTGGCGTCGGCGACCGCGAAGGGGACGTTGAGCCGCTTCGCCAGCGTCTGCGCGAGGTAGGTCTTGCCGCAGCCCGTGGGCCCGATGAGCAGGATGTTGCTCTTGGCGATCTCGATCTCCTCGCCCACGGCCTCCGCCGGGCCGATGGTGCCCACCGCGCGCACGCGCTTGTAGTGGTTGTAGACCGCGACGGACAGGGCGCGCTTGGCGGCCTCCTGCCCGATGACGTACTCGTCGAGGAAGCCGAAGATCTCCTTCGGCTTGGGGAGGTCGAACTCGCCCGTGGTCTCCTCGCTGGCCTCGGCCAGGCGCTCCTCGATGATCTCGTTGCAGAGCTCCACGCACTCGTCGCAGATGTAGACGCCCGGTCCCGCGATCAGCTGCTGGACCTGCTTCTGGCTCTTCCCGCAGAAGGAGCACTTGAGCAGATCCGCGCTCTCGCCGATGCGTGCCATGAATGCCTCCCCGGAAGTCGTGCGGTGTGCCACGAGCCTAACCCGTGCATGGGACATCGCCCGGACCCCTGGGAGGACGGCCCGTCGCGTGGTAGCGCGGCGTCACACGGCGCAACACGCGGGTGCGCCCCAGCCTCGGTCGCCCAGCATGTCCGCATGACCGAGAACTCCGCCACCGCATCCCCCGACGCGCTGTCCTTCGCCTACTGGGTCCCGAACGTCTCGGGCGGCCTCGTGACGAGCGACATCGAGCAGCGCACGCACTTCGACTTCGACTTCAACGTCCGGGTCGCCCAGCTCGCCGAGCGGAACGGCTTCGACTACGCCCTCAGCCAGGTCCGGTACGCCGCGTCCTACGGCGCCGACCAGCAGCACGAGTCCACGTCGTTCTCCCTCGGCCTCCTCCTCGCCACCGAGCGCCTCAAGGTGATCGCCGCCGTGCACCCGGGGCTCTGGCACCCGGGCGTGCTGGCCAAGTGGATCATCACGGCCGACCACATGTCGCACGGCCGCGCCGCGGTCAACGTCGTCTCCGGCTGGCTGAAGGACGAGTTCGTCGGATTCGGCGAGCCGTGGCTCGAGCACGGGGAGCGCTACCGCCGCACGGAGGAGTTCATCCGCGTGCTCCGCGGCCTCTGGACGGAGAAGGACTTCACGCACCTGGGCGACTTCTACCGGATCCACGACTTCACGCTCAAGCCGCCGCCCGTCGCCGTGCCCGGCCGCGCGCACCCGGAGATCTTCATGGGCGGCAACAGCACGGACGCGCGGGAGATGGGCGGCCGGGTCACCGACTGGTACTTCTCCAACGGCAAGGACTTCGCCGGCTTCGAGGAGCAGCGCGACGACGTGCTCGCCTCGGCCCGCGCCGCCGGACGGGCTGAGCGCGTCAGGTTCGGCCTCAACGGCTTCGTCATCGCGCGCGACACGGAGCAGGAGGCGCAGGACGTGCTCGAGGAGATCATCGCCAAGGCGAACCCGGACGCCGTGGAGGGCTTCCGGCAGGCGGTGAAGCAGGCGGGATCCTCCACGGGCGACGGGAAGGGCATGTGGTCGGACTCCACGTTCCGCGACCTCGTGCAGTACAACGACGGCTTCCGGACGGGCCTCATCGGCACGCCCGAGCAGATAGCGCGCCGCATGGTGGAGTACCGCAAGCGCGGGGTGGACCTGCTCCTGCTCGGCTTCCTGCACTACCTCGAGGACATCGAGGTGTTCGGCACGCAGGTGCTGCCGATCGTGCGGGAGCTGGAGCGCGAGGCCATCGAGCGCGGCGAGATCGCGGAGCCCGCGGCCTGACGCGTCCGGGCGAAAGGGAGAGGGGCGGTCGGCTGATGCCGACCGCCCCTCTCCCGCTGTGCGGGCCTAGCGGGCGGGGATCGCCGCCGTCAGGTTCTTGCGCGAGGTGAGGACCTGGTCGATCAGGCCGTACTCCAGCGCCTCGTCCGCGCCGAGGATCTTGTCGCGCTCGATGTCGCGATTGATCTGGTCGCGGTCGCGGTTGGTGTGCTTCGCGAGCGTGTCCTCGAGCCAGGAGCGCATGCGCATGATCTCCGCCGCCTGGATCTCGATGTCGGAGGCCTGGCCGCCGCTCGACTCGCCCGTGGCGGGCTGGTGGATGAGCACCCGCGCGTTGGGCAGCGCGAGGCGCTTGCCGGGTGCACCGCCCGCGAGCAGCACGGCCGCGGCGGACGCCGCCTGGCCGAGGCACACCGTCTGGATCTGCGGCGACACGTACTGCATCGTGTCGTAGATGGCCGTCATGGCCGTGAAGGAGCCGCCGGGCGAGTTGATGTACATCACGATGTCGCGGTCCGGGTCCATCGACTCGAGCACGAGCAGCTGGGCCATGACGTCATCCGCCGACGCGTCGTCCACCTGGACGCCGAGGAAGATGATGCGGTCCTCGAAGAGCTTCGCGTACGGGTCCTGGCGCTTGTAGCCGTAGGCCGTGCGCTCCTCGAAGCTGGGGAGGATGTACCGCGACGACGGGCTCGTGGCGGTGGAGCCGGCGCCGCGGGCGCCGCCGAAGGTGGGGAGTTCCATGTTCTCTTCTCTTACCTGTCTCGAAAGTCGCGGGCTCTAGGAGGTCTCGGTGCCGCCGCCGCCGACGACGTCGGTCGCGGACTCGCGGATGTGGTCGACGAAGCCGTACTCGAGCGCCTCCTGGGCCGTGAACCAGCGGTCGCGGTCGCCGTCCTCGTTGATCTGCTCGGCCGTCTTGCCGGTCTGACCGGCGGTGATCTCGGCGAGGCGCTGCTTCATCGAGAGGATGAGCTGGGCCTGCGTCTGGATGTCGCTCGACGTGCCGCCGAAGCCGCCGTGGGGCTGGTGCAGCAGCACGCGCGCGTTCGGCGTGATGTAGCGCTTGCCCTTCGTGCCGCTCGTGAGGAGCAGCTGGCCCATGGAGGCGGCCATGCCGATCCCGACGGTGACGATGTCGTTGGGGACGAACTGCATGGTGTCGTAGATGGCCATTCCCGCGGTGATGGAACCGCCGGGCGAGTTGATGTACAGGAAGATGTCCTTCTCGGAATCCTCCGCCGCCAGCAGCAGGATCTTCGCGCAGATCTCGTTCGCGTTGTCGTCGCGGACCTCGGATCCGAGCCAGATGATGCGGTCCTTCAGCAGTCGGTCAAAAACACCGGGTACCAGTGTCGGTTCGGCCATTGTTCGAGCTCCCATTCATTCGTCGCTTCGAGTGATGAATCTATCGGAGCGCATCCGCCGCTACGGCCGTGTTCGCCGCGGGCGGAGAGCGCAGCCGCCGCGGGCGGAGAGCACAGCCGCCGCGGGCGGAGAGCACAGCCGCCGCGGGCGGAGGGCACAGCCGCCGCGGGCGGAGAGCGCAGCCGCCGCGGGCGGAGAGCGCAGCCGCCGGACGCACGAGGGCCCGGGGAGCATCTGCTCCCCGGGCCCTGATGATGCCGGCCGCGCGAGCGGCGGCGGATGCGGCTACTCGGAGTCCGCGGCCTTCGCGGCGGCCTTCTTCTTGGGCGCCGCCTTCTTCTTCGGCTTCTCGGCCGGCGCCTCCTCGGCGGCGGGGGCCGAGGCCTCCTCCTCCGCGGGGGCGTCGGCGACGACGGCCTCGGCGTCCGCGTCCCCCGGCTCCTCGGTCACCGCGTCCGCGTCGCGCACGACGGGCTGCGTGAACTCGGTCACGTCGACGACCTTGCCGTCGGCGTCCACGACCTTCGCCTTGTCGAGCACGACCGCGAGGGCCTTGTTGCGCGCGACCTCGCCGACCATGGCGGGGATCTGGTTGTTCTGCTGCAGCACCTGGACGAACTCGTTCGGCTCCATGTTGTACTGCTGCGCACCCTGGATGAGGTACTGGGTCAGCTCGTCCTGGCTGACCTGCAGCTCCTCCTTCTCGGCGATGACGTCGAGGAGCAGCTGCTGGCGGAACGCCTTCTCGCTGGACTCCTTGACCTCGGCGCGGTGCACGTCGTCCTCGAGGCGGTTCTCGTTCTCGAGGTGGCGCTGCACCTCGTCCTCGACGAGCTTCTCGGGGACGGGGATCTCGACGGTCTCGAGGAGCTTGTCGACGATCTGGTCGCGCGCCTGGGTGACCTGGCCGAAGACCTTGGACTTGCCCAGCTGCACCTTGAGGTCGGCGCGCAGCTCGTCGATGGTGTCGAACTCGCTGGCGATCTGCGCGAAGTCGTCGTCGGCGTCGGGCAGCTCGCGCTCCTTGACGGACTGGACGGTCACGGCGATCTCGGCCGTCTCGCCCTCGTTGTCGCCGCCGAGCAGCTTCGACTCGAACGTGGTGCTCTCGCCGGCGGTGAGGGACTCGAGCGCCTCGTCGATGCCGTCGATGAGGTCGCCGGAGCCGAGCTCGTAGGAGATGCCGCTCGCGGTGTCGACGGCGTTGCCGGCGATCGTCGCGGTGAGGTCGATCTGGACGAAGTCGCCCGTCTTCGCGGGGCGGTCGACCGTGATCAACGTGCCGAAGCGGCTGCGCAGTCCGTCGAGCTCGGTGCCGACCTCGTCGTCGGTGACCTCGACGGCGTCGACCGTGAGCTCGAGGCCCTCGTAGGAGGGGAGGTCGAACTCGGGGCGCACGTCGACCTCGATCTCGAGGAGCAGGTCGCCGGTGAGGTCCTTGCCGGGCCACTCCTTGACGTCGGCCTCCGGGCGGCCGAGGGGACGGATGTCCGTCTCCTTGACGGCGGCCTGGTAGAAGCCGTCCATGCCGTCGTTGACGGCGTGCTCCAGCACGGCCTCCCGACCGACGCGCTGGTCGATGATGGGCGGCGGCACCTTGCCCTTGCGGAAGCCGGGGATCGCGACCTGCTCGGCGATGTGGCCGTAGGCGTGGTCGATGTGCGGCTTCAGGTCTTCGGGGGTCGCAGAGATCGCGAGCTTGACGCGCGTGGGGCTCAGCTTTTCGACCGTGGTCTTCACGTGTGGAGTTCTCCTGTAATCGCGGTACACGCCTCGGCTGAGACGGCATTTCGTCGTCGGGGATGTGGTCGGGGCGACAGGACTCGAACCTGCGGTCTTCCGCTCCCAAAGCGGACGCGCTAGCCACTACGCTACGCCCCGGCTGCCACGCATTCCCGTGCGGTCGAGGCGATGACCGCTCCCCTGACGTGCAGGCGCGCGGAAGCCGGATCGACCGTGGCACAGCCTATCCGACTCGTGCCTGGCGCTGGTCACCGCCGGGCGGGGGCTGCGCTACGCTGGATCCCGCGCATCCGGCTCGCGGCCCTTCGGGGCGGCGGTGCCGACGTCGCGGGGATGTAGCTCAATGGTAGAGCCTCAGTCTTCCAAACTGATCACGCGGGTTCGATTCCCGTCATCCCCTCCATCCGCGTCCACCGCTCCTCTCCCAGGGCAGGTGGGTCCGCCCCCCTCCCCGCACCCCGCTGCCCCGTGCCGCACCCGTCGGCCCGGCGCATCCGGGTCGCCACGGCGTGCCGGCACGCCTGCCGCGCGGCGCTGACCCCCTCGGAAGCCGGTAAGCCATGCCTCAGCTTGCTTGCGGGCGCCGCGGCGATGCGCGAGATTGACGGCATCGTCCGCAGCTCGCTGACCGCATCCACGCACGAGGAGACCCCATGACCGACACCGTCCACGTCCCCACCAGCTCCGCCTCCGCCGACGTCGCCGCCGGCGTCGCGCAGTTCCTCAGCCCCGTCGTCGTCAACCTCCAGGCGCTCGCCGTCAACGGCAAGCAGGCGCACTGGCACGTCCGCGGCGCCAACTTCATCGGCGTGCACGAGTTCCTCGACGTGCTCGTCTCCCACGCGCAGGTCTGGGCCGACACCGCGGCCGAGCGCGTCGTCGCCCTCGGGCTCCCGATCGACGCCCGCATCGAGACGGTGGCCGCCTCCACCACGACCGCGGCGCTGACGCCCGGCTTCCGCCCGTCCAGCGCGACCATCGCCGAGGTCATCGCCCAGATCGACGCGACGATGGAGCTCGTCAACCGCGCCGTGCAGGAGCTCGGGGAGATCGACGTGAACAGCCAGGACGTCGCCATCGAGATCGCCCGCGGTCTCGAGAAGGACCGCTGGTTCCTGTTCGCCCACATCAGCGAGTAGCCCGCCGCACGGCATCAGCCGCCGATGGTCGAGGGGCCCGGATCCGCCGAGGATCCGGGCCCCTCCGTCGTCTCGGCGCCGGATCAGCCCCGGCCCGGCATCAGGCCTGGCAGTACGGGCACCAGTAGAGCTTCCGTCCGGCGGCCTCCTCCATGACGATGTTCGTGCCGCACACCCGGCACGGCAGCCCCTCGCGGTGGTACACCCAGTGGCGGTCGGCGCGGTTGCGCAGCGCCGCCTCGAGCTTCCTGCCGCGCAGGCCGTCCATGGTCATCATCTGGCCGACCTCGACGCCCTTGCGGAGGAGCTTCGACCAGTCCTTCCAGAGGCCGCGGACCACGTCCTCGGGCACGTCGCGCCCCGGGGTGTGCGGGTTCTGCCGCGCGCGGAACAGCAGCTCCGCGCGGTAGACGTTGCCGATCCCGCTGACGACCGACTGGTCCATGAGCAGCAGCCCGATGGCGGTGGGCTTCTTCCGCACGGTGGCCGTGAAGCGGTCCTCGGAGCGCTTGCCGCCGTCGACGAGGGGATCGGGCCCGAGCTTGTCGATGGCCTCCCGCACCTCCTCGGGGTCGGCGACGACGCACGCGGTGGGGCCGCGGAGGTCCGCGACCGCGCGCTCGGTCAGCAGTCGCACGCGCACCTGGCCGACGGGCTCGGGCGGCCACGCATCGGCCGAGAACGGGTCGTGCACCTTCTCCTGCTCCGCCATCCGGAGCCGCGCACGGCGGGGCGCGCCGATGCTCGCGAGCGAGTCCTCGGCATCCGCGTCCACCGGCGCGTCGTCGACGCGATCGTCCACCGGCACGTCGCCCCGCATGCCGTTCTGGCCCATGCGGTTGAGCGTCGACACGTCGCCCGCGAAGTCCCACGCGCCGTAGAGGCCGAGGTGCACGCGCAGCCAGACGTCGCCGTCGAACTCGAGGAACATCTGCTTGCCGACGGCCTTCGCGGCGAGGAGCCGGCGGCCGTCGAGCACGGCGGCGCCCTCGGCGAAGCGGCCCTGGGGCGAGGACGCCTGCACCACGTCGCCCACGAAGTGCGCCTCGAACTGCTTCGCGATCCGGTGGATCGAATGCCCCTCGGGCACGGCGGCCTAGTCGGTGACGGGGTGACCGGCGATGGCCCCCGTCGTCTCGTACTCGGCGAGCTGCGCGATGCGGCGCGCGTGCCGCTCCTCCGCGGAGAACGGCTCGGCGATGAACGCGTCGATGAACGACACGGCCTTGTCGACGGTGTGCTGGCGCGCGCCGATCGAGATCACGTTGGCGTCGTTGTGCTGGCGGGCGAGCACCGCGGTCGACAGGTTCCAGACGAGCGCCGCGCGCACGCCCTCGACCTTGTTGGCGGCGATCTGCTCGCCGTTGCCGGATCCGCCGAAGACCACGCCGAGCGCGGTCGTGCCGCGGCGCTGGTCGGCGACGACCGCGCGGGCGGCACGGATGCAGAACGACGGGTAGTCGTCGAGCGCGTCGTACGCCGTCGGGCCGTGGTCGACGACCTCGTGCCCGGCGCCCGTCAGGTGCTCGGCGAGGTGCCTCGAGAAGTCGAGGCCCGCGTGGTCGGTCGCGATGTGGATGCGCATCGGGTGCACTCCTCCTGCCGCGCGTCGCGGCGTCGTGCCCGCACGGCGGGCGTACCGCGCGCGAGGCGGCCGGCACCCGCGGGCGCCGGCCGCCGCACGCGCGACGGGAACGGGGTCAGTCGAAGATCGGGCCGACGGTGCGCGAGCGCTTGATCTCGAAGAAGCCGGGGTACCCGGCCACCGCGACGACGCCGTCCCACAGCTTGACGGCCTCCTCGCCCTTCGGCGCGGGCGAGATGACGGGGCCGAAGAAGGCCACGCCGTCGACCGCGATGACGGGCGTGCCGACGTCCTGGCCGACGCGCTCGATGCCGTCGAAGTGGCTCGCGCGCATCGGCTCGTCGTACCGGTCGGTGCGGCTGGTCTCGGCGAGCCCCGCCGGGAGGCCGAGCTCCGCGAGGACCTCGGGGATGACGACGTCGGCGTCCTTCTGGTCGCGGAGGTGGATCCGCGTGCCCAGCGCGTCGTACAGCGGCTTGACGTGCTCGGCGCCGTGCTCGGCCTCGACGGCGGCGACGAGGCGCGTGAAGCGGAGCGCGCGCGGGAGGAACTCCGCGAACTTCGGGTCGTCGGCCTTGTCCTCGTTGAGGACGGCGAGGCTCATGACGCGCCAGGTGATGTCGAGGTCGCGGTGGCGGGCGACCTCGTCGACCCAGCGGGAGGTCATCCACGCCCACGGGCAGGAGGGGTCGAACCAGAACTCGACGGCGGTCGTGCGGGGGCTGCTCTGTACGTCGGACATGCCGCCAGCCTAGGTCAGCCGACGGAATAGGATCGGCGCTGAAGCGGCGCCGCTCCCGCCCCGGCATCCCCGGTCCCCGACCGCCCGATGGCCCGTCACGCGAGGCGCGGTCCGCATGCACGGCCCACCCACCTCACGGACGAGCAGGAGCACCATGCCAGGAGAGAACCTCACCCGCGTCGAGGCCGAGGAGCGCGCGGCGCTCCTCGACGTGACGGAGTACGACGTGACGCTCGACCTCACCCGGGGAGCGGAGGTGTTCGGATCCACCACGACCGTGCGCTTCACGGCCACGGCGGGCGCGTCCACGTTCATCGACGCGATCACGCGCACGGTGCACGCCGTGACCCTGAACGGCCGCGAACTCGACCCGGCCGACGTCAACGACGGCGTGCGCATCCGACTCGACGACCTCGCGCAGGAGAACGAGCTGACGGTCGTCGCCGACGCCATGTACACGAACACGGGCGAGGGCCTGCACCGCTTCGTGGATCCCGTCGACGACGAGGTCTACCTCTACTCGCAGTTCGAGGTGCCGGACTCCCGCCGCATGTTCGCGGTGTTCGAGCAGCCCGACCTGAAGGCCGTCTTCCGCTTCACGGTCACGGCGCCGTCGCACTGGGAGGTCGTGTCCAACTCCCCCACGCCCGAGCCCACGGCCGCCGCCGACGGCGCGTCCACCTGGACCTTCGAGCCCACGCTCCGCATGTCGAGCTACATCACCGCGCTCATCGCGGGCCCCTACGGCGTCGTCCGCAGCGAGCTGACCTCGAGCGACGGCCGCACGATCCCGCTCGGCGTCTTCGCACGCAAGTCGCTCATGGAGCACCTCGACGCCGACTACGTCTTCGAGAAGACCCGCGAGGGCTTCGCGTTCTACGAGGAGCGCTTCGCGTACCCCTACCCTTTCCCCAAGTACGACCAGCTCTTCGTCCCCGAGTTCAACGCGGGAGCGATGGAGAACGCGGGCGCCGTCACGTTCGTGGAGAGCTACGTCTTCCGCTCCAAGGTCACGGACGCCGTGAAGGAGCGCCGGGTCACGACGATCCTGCACGAGCTCGCGCACATGTGGTTCGGCGACCTCGTCACCATGAAGTGGTGGGACGACCTGTGGCTCAACGAGTCGTTCGCGACCTACATCTCGACCCTGGCGACCGCCGAGGCCACCGAGTGGACGGGCGCCTGGACCACGTTCAACGCCGGCGAGAAGTCCTGGGCCTACAACCAGGACCAGCTGCCGAGCACGCACCCCGTCTACGCGACCATCAACGACCTGGAGGACGTGCAGGTCAACTTCGACGGCATCACGTATGCCAAGGGCGCCTCGGTCCTCCGCCAGCTCGTGGCCTACGTCGGCCAGGACGAGTTCCTCGCGGGCGTCGCCGCCTACTTCCAGCGCCACGCCTTCGGCAACTCGACGCTCCGCGACTTCACCTCGGAGCTCGAGGGCACGAGCGGCCGCGACCTCGAGCGCTGGACCGACCTGTGGCTGAAGACCTCGGGCGTGAACACGCTGCGTCCCGAGATCGAGACCGACGAGGACGGCGTCATCACGTCCTTCGCCGTGCTGCAGGAGGCGGCGGCGGACTACCCGACGCTCCGCCCGCACCGCCTCGCGATCGGCTTCTACGAGCTGCGCGACGCGCACCTGGTGCGCACCGAGCGCTTCGAGCTCGACGTGGACGGCGACCGCACCGAGGTCGCCGAGCTCGTCGGCCGCCAGCGCCCGGCGCTCGTGCTGCTCAACGACGACGACCTCACCTACGCGAAGATCCGGCTGGATCCCGCGTCGCTCGAGGTCGCGATGCGCCACCTGGCCGCGTTCGAGGACTCGCTCGCCCGCTCGCTCGTCTTCGCCTCCGTGTGGGACGCGACGCGCGACGGCGAGATCCGGGCCCGCGACTACGCGCGCCTCGTGCTCGACAACGTCGCCACCGAGGACGAGTCCACGGCCCTCCGCTACGCGCTCGCGCAGCTCACGGTCGCGGCGTCCACGTACTCGGCGCCCGACCACCGGGACGAGCTGCTCGCGACGGTCGCGACCGAGCTGTGGGCGCTCACCGCGCAGGCGGCGCCCGGATCCGACAACCAGTTCCAGTTCCTGCGCACCTTCGCGCAGGTCGCGGCCGAGCCCGCGCAGCTGGACCACGTGCAGGCGCTCCTCGACGGCACCGAGACGCTCGAGGGCGTCGAGATCGACGCCGACCTCCGCTGGGAGCTGCTGACCGCGCTCGTCGCGGGCGGGCGCGCCGGCACCGCCGAGATCGACGCCGCGCTCGCGGCCGACCGCACGGCGACGGGCGCGCAGTCCGCCGCCCAGGCCCGCGCGGCGCTGCCCACGGCGGAGGGCAAGCAGGCGGCGTGGGCATCCGTGTGGGAGGCCGACACCGAGCCGAACACCATCGTGCGCACCACGGGCCTCGGCTTCCGCCGCGCAGCCGACACGGAGCTCCTGCGTCCGTACGTCGCCGCGTACTTCGACGCGCTGCAGGGCGTGTGGGAGTCGCGGAGCTACGCCATCGCGGCGGCGCTCATCGGCGGCTTCTACCCGTCGCCGCTCGCGGACGCCGAGCTGCGCGACGCGACCGTCGCCTGGCTCGACGCGAACCCCGAGCCGCCGGCGCTCCGCCGCCTCGTCAGCGAGCTGCTGTCGGGCGTCGAGCGGGCGCTGCGGGCGCAGGCGAAGGACGCCGAGTAACGACATCCGCACGACGGGAGGGGGCGGTCGCGCAGGCGGCCGCCCCCTCCCCATCCCGCCCCATCGCCCTCCGCGACCCGTGCGCACCCAGGACCGGCCCGGCACCCCGCCGGTACACTCGGGCGGATGACCACCCCTCTCCTCCTCCCCCTCGGAAGCGCGTCGCGATGGACCTGAGCATGGTGTGCTGCGGCGACGGCTCGTTCTTCTCCACCTGGGGCGTGCTGATCCAGGTCGTCTCGATCGTCATCGGCGCTTTCATCGCCCGGTGGATCCTCCTCGTCGTGATCCGCAACACGGTCGACCAGATCGTGTCCGGCGTCAAGAAGCGCCAGAACGTCGACGACACGCAGTCGATCCAGGCGTCACCCCTCACCGCCGTCCGCGTCGTGCAGCGCACACGCACCCTCGGCAGCGTCCTCAGCAACATCACCACTGTCGTGATCGTCGTGATCGCGATGTCGCTCGCCGTCACCGCGGTCAACCCCGACATCCTCAGCTCCCTCGCCCTCCTCACCGCCGCCCTCGGCGCGGGCCTCGGCTTCGGCGCGCAGAACATCGTCAAGGACATCCTCAACGGCCTGTTCATGGTCGTCGAGGACCAGCTCGGCGTCGGCGACGTGGTCGACGTGGGGCCGGCCACGGGCGTCGTCGAGACGGTCGGCATCCGCATCACCACGCTCCGCGACGTCAACGGCACGCTCTGGTTCGTGCGCAACGGCGAGATCCTCCGCGTCGGCAACATGTCGCAGGGCTGGGCCCGCGTCGTCATCGACCTCGCCGTCCCGTACGACACGGACGTGCAGGCCGTACAGGAGCGCATGCTCGCCACCGCCACCGAGCTCGCGACCACGCCCAAGTGGCGCTCGCGCATCGTCGAGAAGCCGGAGCTCTGGGGCATCGAGTCGATCGCGGAGTCGGCCGTGGTCATCCGCATCGTCGTGAAGACCCGGAGCAACGCCCGCGACGACGTCTCCCGGGAGCTCCGCGGTCGCCTCAAGGCCGCGCTCGACCGGATGGACGTCACCCTGCCGTCGCTGTCCGCCGTCGTCCTCACGGGCTTCGACAGCGCCGCCAGCGTGGGCGGCGCGCACCCGCCGCGCACCGTCCCGACCCCCGTGCAGCAGCCCGAGGCGCCGGCGCCCAAGAAGCGCGCCGCGCGCAAGGCGGCCCAGCGACCGCCGGCCGCGCGGATCTCCGCACCGGAGGGCCCCGCGTCCCCGGTCGTCCGCGGCGCCGCCGGCCCCCCGCAGGATCCGCGCGCCACGCGCGTGATCCCGACGCAGGATCCCGCGCCCGCCGCGCGCCCCGACGGCGAGGACGAGGTCACGGCCACCTGGACGGTGCTGCCCGAGGATCCGGAGCCCGCCGCCGACCCGTCGGCCGACGATGCGTCCGCCGACGCCGCTCCCCCGAGGCCGCCGCGCGCCCCTCGCGCCCCGCGGAAGCCCGCGACGCCGCCCGAGGGATCCTGATGGCCGACCTGCTCGGGAGCTCCTTCTACGGCGACGTCGGCGGCCGCCCCACCTTCGAGAGGCTCGTCCGCGAGTTCTACCGCGGCGTCGCCGACGATCCGGTGCTGGTCGCCATGTACCCGGAGGAGGACCTCGAGGGCGCCATCCAGCGCCTCACCGGGTTCCTCGAGCAGTACTGGGGCGGGCCGACGACCTACAGCGAGGAGCGCGGCCACCCGCGGCTCCGGATGCGGCACATGCCGTTCCGCGTGAACCCGGACGCCCGCGACCGGTGGCTCGCGCACATGCGGGTCGCGGTCGACTCCCTCGACCTGCCGCCGATGCACGAGGCGCAGCTCTGGGACTACCTCGAGCGCGCCGCCCACGCGATGGTCAACACCTTCGACGAGTCCTGAACCACCAGCGCCGCCCCCGTCCCGGAGGACGGGGGGCGGCGATCGCCTAGAGGCGGCGGATCAGCACGTGCCCGCGGGACGTCGTGAGTCGCATCCACGGCCCCGCGCGGAACACGGCCACCGGCGGCTCGTCGTCGTCCGCCTCCGCGTCCGGGGCGGGATCCGGCCCGAGGAACCCCAGGCTGTAGGCCGCGAACGCCCCGCCCGCGACCACGTCCGGCGCGCCGTCCACGGGGCGTCCCCAGACCTCTCCGCGCACGCGGGAGACGATCTGCTCGCCGATGCCGGAGGGCACGGCGGCCGCGACCTCGTCGATTCCGGCCCGTGCGGCCGCGCGCAGGGCGGCGGCGGCCACGTCGTCGACCCGCTCCCATCCGGCCCGCGGCGGGGAGATGCCCGCCCACGCGGCCGTCGCGGTGTCCGGCGGCACGAGCACGCCGACGGGCTCGCCGGGAGATCCGGTGGCGGGCCCCTCGAGCCGCGCGAGCCGGTCGAGCAGCGCGCGGATCGGCACGACGCTGTCGACGGGCGCCCGCGTGTCCGCGGCGAAGGTCCGCAGGCCGAGGACGGTGGGCGCCCGGTCGAGGAGGCCCGCCGGCTGCAGCACCGAGGTGTACACGGCGAGCACGCCCCCGGATCCGATGAGCCGCACGGCTCCGTCGTCGACGCGGGCCGAGCGCCCGAGGAAGGTCTGCAGGTCGCCGAGGGCGAGGGCGTCCCGGAGGGCGAAGGAGGGCGTCATGGCCTGTCTAAGCTACTGGATGCGCCCGGGCGACCCGCCCGGCAGCCCGGCCGCCCGAGGTCGGCCCGTACGCCGGAGGACCCATGACCGACCACGCATCCGACACCCCCGACGACACCGCGGGCGGCCCGCTCGCCGGGCTCCTCACCGCGCTCGACCTCACGGACACCGGCGCCCGCACGAGCGAGGACATCTCCACCGGCCCGTCGCAGTGGATGCCCATGGGCCGCGTCTTCGGCGGCCAGGTGCTCGCGCAGTCGCTCGTCGCGGCGATGCGCACGACCGAGGCCGACCGCCGCGTGCACAGCATGCACGGCTACTTCCTCCGCCCCGGCGACGTCACGAAGCCCATCACGTTCTCGGTGGACCGCATCCACGACGGGCGCTCCTTCTCCACGCGGCGCACGCAGGCCTACCAGGACGGCCGCCCGATCCTGTCGATGATCGCGTCGTTCCAGGACGGCGACGAGGGCCTCGAGCACCAGGCGCCCATGCCGGAGGGCATCCCCGAGCCGGAGTCCCTGCCGAGCGCGCACGACGTGCTGTCGCGCATCGAGCACCCCGTCGCGAAGCACTGGGCCAACGACCGTCCGTTCGACATGCGCCACGTCGAGCAGCCCGTGTACTTCGGCGCGGCCGAGGAGCGCGTCGCCCACCAGGCCGTCTGGATCCGCGCGATCGGCCGCCTGCCCGACGACCCGGCCGTACACCTCGCGTCCCTCGCCTACGCGAGCGACTACTCGATCCTCGAGTCGATCTACCGGCGCCACGGCCTCAGCTGGGCCACCCCCGGCATCAAGACCGCGAGCCTCGACCACGCCATGTGGTTCCACCGCTTCGGCCGCGCCGACGAGTGGATGCTCTACGTGCAGGAGTCCACGAGCGCGCAGGGCGGGCGCGGCCTCTCGCTCGGCCGCATCTACTCGCGCGACGGCGTGCTGCTGGCGAGCGTCGCGCAGGAGGGCATGGTGCGCGTCCCCGCCGACGCGCGCGGCTGACCCCGGCCCGGCACGGCGGCCGGCGCCCCGTGCGCCGCGCCGCTCACCCCCGTCGACTGAACGCCACGGGCTCCTCGAGGTACGCGCTCCACCCGGCTCGCTCGGCGTCGGTGATGCGGCGCGGACGGCCGGTGGCGGCGTCCACCAGCACGATGGTGGTCGAGGCGCGCGCGTACAGCGCCGCCGGCTCGACGCCCGCGGGCGTCCGCACCTCGTAGCAGGCCTCGAGGCTGGAGCCGCCGAGGCGCCCCAGCCACACCTGCACGTCGAGCGGCCTCCGCCCGTACGAGATGGGCAGCAGGTACTCGACCTCCTGCCGGGCGATCATCGTCATGGTGCTCGCACCCGCGGACGCGTGGATGAGCGCCATCCCCGGATCCACGCCCTCGCCGTCGTCGTCGCCCCGCCAGAAGGCGCGGACGCGCGCCTCCTCCAGCAGCCGGAGCACCTCCACGTTGTTCACGTGGTCGTAGGCGTCGAGGTCGGCCCACCGGAGGTGGACGGGGACGTGGACCCGGGTCACGGGATCAGTCGCGCGTCAGCTTGCGGTACGCCGAGCGGTGGGGCTTCGCGGCGTCCGCGCCGAGGCGCTCGATCTTGTTCTGCTCGTACGACTCGAAGTTGCCCTCGAACCAGTACCAGTTCGCCGGGTCATCCTCCGTGCCCTCGTACGACAGGATGTGCGTCGCGATCCGGTCGAGGAACCACCGGTCGTGGGTGATGACCACGGCGCAGCCGGGGAACTCGAGGAGCGCGTTCTCGAGGCTGCCGAGCGTCTCGACGTCCAGGTCGTTGGTGGGCTCGTCGAGCAGCAGGAGGTTGCCGCCCTGCTTGAGCGTGAGCGCGAGGTTCAGGCGGTTGCGCTCGCCACCGGAGAGGATGCCGGCCTTCTTCTGCTGGTCCGGCCCCTTGAACCCGAAGGTGGAGACGTAGGCGCGCGCCGGCACCTCCTGCTTGCCGACCTGGATGTAGTCCTGCCCGTCCGAGACGACCTCGAAGAGCGACTTCTCGGGGTCGATGCCGCCGCGGCTCTGGTCGACGTAGGAGATGTCGACCGTGTCGCCGACCTTGAG
The DNA here is from genome assembly GCF_027858075.1 of Clavibacter sp. CT19. Classification (NCBI taxonomy): domain Bacteria; kingdom Bacillati; phylum Actinomycetota; class Actinomycetes; order Micrococcales; family Microbacteriaceae; genus Clavibacter; species Clavibacter sp. CT19. Next base: position 32,661 of record NZ_JAQHYR010000004.1, read on the forward strand.
CTCACCGGAGTCGAGTGGCTCGAATCCCACGATCGTCTTGAACAGCGTGGTCTTGCCGACGCCGTTCGGGCCGATGACGCCGACGATGCCGTTGCGCGGCAGCGTGAACGAGAGGTCGTCGATGAGGACGCGCTCCCCGAACTGCTTGTGCAGCTTGTTCGCGTCGATGACCTGCGAGCCGAGGCGCGGGCCGACGGGGATCTGGATCTCCTCGAAGTCCAGCTTCCTCGTGCGCTCCGCCTCCGTCACCATCTCCTCGTAGCGGGCGAGGCGCGCCTTGGACTTCGCCTGGCGGCCCTTCGCGTTGCTGCGGACCCAGTCGAGCTCCTCGGCGAGGCGCTTGGAGAGCTTCGCGTCCTTCTTGCCCTGGACGCTGAGGCGCTCCTGCTTCTTCTCGAGGTACGTCGAGTAGTTGCCCTCGTAGGGGTAGAGGCGGCCGCGGTCGACCTCGGCGATCCACTCGGCCACGTGGTCGAGGAAGTACCGGTCGTGGGTCACGGCGAGGACGGCGCCCGGGTACTTGGAGAGGTGCTGCTCGAGCCAGAGCACGCTCTCGGCGTCGAGGTGGTTGGTGGGCTCGTCGAGGAGCAGGAGGTCGGGCTTCTGGAGCAGCAGCTTGCAGAGCGCCACGCGGCGCTTCTCGCCACCGGAGAGGTTCGCGACAGAGGCATCGCCCGGCGGGGTGCGGAGCGCGTCCATCGCCTGCTCGAGCTGCGAGTCGAGCTCCCAGCCGTCGGCGGCGTCGATGGCCTCCTGCAGCGTGCCCATCTCGGCGAGGAGCGTGTCGAAGTCGGCGTCGGGCTCGGCCATGGCCGCGGCGATCTCGTTGTAGCGGTCGACCTGCGCCTTGAGCGGGCCGACGCCCTCCTGGACGTTCTCGAGGACGGTCTTCGACTCGTCGAGCTCGGGCTCCTGCATGAGGATGCCGACCGAGTAGCCGGGCGACAGCTTGGCCTCGCCGTTGCTCGGGGTGTCGAGGCCCGCCATGATCTTGAGGATCGTGGACTTGCCCGCGCCGTTCGGTCCGACGACGCCGATCTTGGCACCCGGGATGAACGACATCGTGACGTCGTCGAGGATCAGCTTGTCGCCGACCGACTTCCGGGCGCGGACCATCGAGTAGATGTATTCAGCCATGGGGCGAGTCTATTCAGTGCCGCGGGCGGCCGGACGCCGCCGCCGCGTGCCGACCGTCGGTCACCAGTCGATCGCGCGGGTCTGCCCCACGAGGCAGCGGCCGGAGGACAGGGCGGGCTCGACGTGCGCGGAGAAGCCGTCCTGCGCGCGCTGGCCGATGAGGCAGCCGTCGCCCATCCGCACGGCCACGAGGATCGAGTCGACGGAGTTGCCCAGCGGCGTGGCGTCCGCCGTGACCTCCATCTTGTCCTTCGGGAACCCGACACCGACGAGCGCGTCGACCATGGCGCGGCCCTTGGCGTTCGGATCCGCGGAGACGACCGCGCCCGCCGTGGCCTCGAACACGGGCAGGTTGGCGTCGGCCGTCCCCGCCAGGTCGACGGTCGCCGCGGTGGGGGCGGCGGACGCCGCGTCGTCGGGCGTCGCGGGCGGGGCGGACGCCGGCACCGTCGGCTGCGTCGGAGTCGGCGTCTGCGTGCAGCCGCCCAGGACGAGCGCGGCGAGGAGCGCGGGAGCGGCCACGGCGGCGAAGCGGCCCCTCATGCGGCGGGCTCGTCCGCGCGGGCGGTGGCACCCGAGTCGCGTGCGCCGGGGGCCGGCGGGATGGCCAGGTCGTCGCCGCCGGCGCTCCCCCGGTCGTCGAAGGGGGAGGAAGCGGTCATGCTCGTGAGGATATCGCGGGCGATCGCCTCGAGCTGCGCGGTCTGCTCGGCGCTCAGCGGATCGAACACCGTGCGGAGCACCTCCTCGGCGTGCCCGGGAGCGGCGGACGCCAGCGTGCTGCGCCCCTCGTCCGTGAGCTCGGCGAGGAGGCTCCGGCCATCGCGCGGCGAGGGGACGCGGCGCACCCAGCCGAGCTGCTCGAGGCGCGTCACGGCATGCGAGGTGCGGCTCGCCGAGGCCTGCAGGGCGCGCGCGAGGACGCTCATCGGCAGCGCGTTGCCCTCGACCTCGGACAGCCGCACGAGGATCATGAAGTAGGCGTGGGGCATCGCGGCATCCCGGACCAGCTGCCGTTCGATGCGCTCGCTGACGTGGTTCAGCGCGACGATGACGGTCCGCCAGGCGCGCTGCTGATCCGGCTCGAGCCACCGGGGGGATCCGCTCATGATGCGATCCTAGGCCGCCGCGGCCGGGGCGCCATCGGGTGCGTCCCGGGCGGCCTCCGGACGGCGACCAGGGCCGCCTCGAGCTCCACGGAGTCGCCCTCCGGACGTCCCCCGCGGCGCGGGCGCAGCCGGCCCCGGACGACCACCTCGTCGCCCGCCTGGAGCGCGGAGAGGATGTCCGCCGCTCCCGTGCCCGTGCACGTCGCGAGGACGCCGCCGACGTGGAGGGCGGCCAGCTCCCAGCCGTCGACAGTCGTGATGCCGCGGACGCGCCCGCGGATCCGTCCGCGCAGGGCGACCTGCGGGCTCCCGTCGTCTCCGGCGTCGGGCACCGTCCCTCCGTCGCGCATGCCGCTCCCTCCGGCGGCACCGTGCCGCGCCTGCACGATGCCCGACCGCGCGCCTCGAGATCCGGCACGCGCCCGGACGGGAGGTCGCGCGCCGCCGTGCGCGCTGGGGAGGAGCCGAGGCTCAGTGTTCGGAGAAGTCCACGTCGCCGTCCTGACCCGCCCGGAGCGCGGACTTCGCGATCTCCAGCAACGGGTACGTGCCGGCGACGACACCGCGGTGCAGCGGCCGCACCTCGTAGCCGTCGTCGTGGGAGTGGATGGAGGCGAGCGCCCCCGTGGCCCCGAAGGCCACCCAGGTCTTGCCGGCGGTGCGCGGCAGCCGGGTCGTGTTCGTGGTCGTGCTGGTGGTCATCGACATCGTCGTCGCCTCTCCTCCCCGGGCGGTGTCGCCCGGACGTGCCGATGGTACGCCGACGCCCCGCGGCCGTACAGGCCGCGGGGCGTCAAGGGAGAACGGATCAGGCGGCGCGCACGTACTGCGCGAACGACTTCCGCACCTTGTTGACCTTGGGCACGGCGACCGCGTTGCAGTAGCCCTGGCCCGGGTTCTTCGCGAAGAAGTCCTGGTGGTAGTCCTCCGCGTCGTACCAGGTGCCGACCGGCTCGATGGTCGTGACGGCCGTGCCGTCCCACAGCTCGCCGGCCCGGGAGATCGCGTCGCGGAACAGGCGCTCCTGCTCGGCGTCCGCGGGGAACATGGCCGAGCGGTACTGGGTGCCGACGTCGGCGCCCTGGCGGTTGAGCTGGCGCGGGTCGTGCAGCGTGAAGAACACGTCGAGGATGACGTCCGCGGGGATGACCTCCTCGTCGAAGACCACCTTCACCGCCTCGGCGTGCCCGGTGGCGCCCGTGCACACGGCGTCGTAGGAGGGATGGGCGGTGTGACCGCCGATGTAGCCGGAGATGACGTCCTGGACGCCGTCGAGCGTGCGGTAGACCGCATCGAGGCACCAGAAGCAGCCGCCGGCGAGGATGAATGTCTGCATGAGAGATGAACCTACTTCCCGTCGTCGCGCACGAGGTCCGCGCGGGGCGACATGGGAGGGAACCGTCACCGGGCGCCGCCCATTCCTGCCGGTCGCGATGTCGGTGGTCCCCCGTAGCTTCGGGGACATCGAGACACCGCCGGGCCGGCGGCACGCGGACGGAGGACACCATGCCCAGCATCACCTACACCCCCCTGGCGCGCTCGGCGGCCCAGGTGCGCGAGCTGCACGACGGGCTGCTGCGCGTCACCCGGCCGGACGGCGCCGTGCTCGGCTACGTCGAGCGCATGCACGAGCCGCAGGGCGAGCGCTTCCGCGCCAAGCGCCTCCGACGGGACGCGCAGGGGTTCGTCCCCCTCGGCGACTTCTGGGCTCTGCAGGACGCGGTCGACTGCCTCCGGTTCTGAGTCGCGCCGCGGACGGCGCCCCGCGACGCGGCGACGCGCCCGCCCCGCCTCCCCGGTCGCAGCCGGAGCCCGGGGTACGGTCACCGCATGCAGTGGTGGAATGATCTCCTCGATGCCCTCGCGTCCGAGCGGGGCACTCAGCTCCTCTCCGGCGTCGTCGTCCCCTTCGTGGCCATCGTGGTGGCCGGCGTCCTCGCCGCGGTCATCGCGCGCGGGGCCACGCAGCGGATCCTCACGCGCCACGACCGCGAGGTGAAGGCGGCCGCCATCGGCGCGCTCGTCGACGCGGCGCGCCAGGCCTCCGTCTGGGACGGCCTCACCCCGCAGGAGCGCGTGCTCGCCGATCGCGCCGCCGGCGAGGCCGACATCCGCATCCGCCTCATGCCGGTCAAGGGCGCCGCGACGGCGGCCACGTGGGCGGCGCACGAGATCACCGAGTTCAAGCGCGGCAGCGGCAGCTTCGGGTTCCAGTTCGACACGCAGCTCGCCGAGTTCCGCGACCGCATCGTCGAGTGGCAGCACCACCCGGGTCGGGCCCGCAAGATCTTCCAGGGCGACATCGCGCGCTGGCAGTTCGAGGACGACTCCCCCGCCACGAAGGCGCCCGCCGCCCGCGCGTCGGAGGCCGCCCCGGCCGCCGCCCCCGTTCCGGAACCCTGGCGCCCCGGAGTCGACGACCGGACCGTCGCGGAGCGTCGCGTCGAGTCCCCGGACGAGCAGTACAGCCCTCCGGTGCCGTCGTCGGCCGCCGCCAACTCCCGCGCCGCGGAGGCCGAGCGCCGCTGACCCGGCCCCGTGCGACGACGCCCCGCATCCCCTCGAGGTGCGGGGCGTCGTCATGTCCGGGATGGCGCGGCGATCACCTCCACCAGTCGTCGAACATGGTCGCGGGGACGCGGCGCTTGTGCTCCGTGCTCACGTACCGCGCCTCGATCGCGTCGGCGACCTCGACGTCGACGTCGTGGCCCTCGAGGAAGTCGTCGATGTCGGCGTAGGTGAGGCCCAGGTTCGCCTCGTCCGTCTGCCCGGGCGTGTCGTCGAGGAGATCCGCGGTGGGGGCCTTCAGATAGAGCCGCTCGGGCGCGCCCAGGTGCTCGAGCAGGGCGCGGCCCTGGCGCTTGGTCAGGCCGGTGAGGGGCAGGACGTCGGCACCGCCGTCGCCGTACTTGGTGAAGAAGCCCGTGACCGCCTCGGCCGCGTGGTCCGTGCCGACGACGAGGAGGCGCGCCTGCCCGGCGAGGGCGTACTGGGCGACCATGCGCGAGCGCGCCTTGACGTTGCCCTTGGTGAAGTCGAGCATCCGGTGGCCCGCCGCGTCGGCGTACTCCGCCTCGAAGCCGTCCACCGCGCGCTTGATGTCGAAGACGACGCTCGCCTTCGGCTGGATGAACCGCAGCGCGAGCTGCGCGTCCTCCTCGTCGGCCTGGACGCCGTAGGGCAGCCGCACGGCGACGAAGTCGGCGCGCACGCCCTCGGCCGCCAGCTCCTCGACGGCCAGCTGGGCGAGCCGACCCGCGAGGGAGGAGTCCTGGCCGCCGCTGACGCCGAGGACGAAGCCCTCCGCGCCGGTCGACCGCAGGTAGGCCTTGAGGAAGTCGACGCGCTTCCGGACCTCGTCGGCGGGATCGATGGTGGGACGCACCTCGAGGGCGTCGATGATCTGTGACTGGATGTCGCGCATGCGCCCAAATCTACGGTGATCCGGCGGGCCGCGACAGCGCTGGTCCCCCCGGCGCGACTCGAACGCGCAACCGTCGGATTAGAAGGCCGATGCTCTATCCATTGAGCTACAGGGGGTCGTGACGAGGGTACTACGCGGGTCCCGCCGCTCCGGGGCCGCTGCCCGGCGTCGAGGCGGCTCCGTCGTCCAGCGCCCGCGCCACCGCCTGCAGCACCTGCGGCGCGGTCGGCACGCCCTCGGCGCGCAGGACCTGCCGGGCGCCGGCGAAGACGAGGATGGTCGGGGTCGAGCGGATCCGCTCCTCCTCCGCGCGGTCGGGGTGCGCCGCGACGTCGAGCTCCTCGACCGGGAGCCAGGGCAGCAGCCGATGCACCTCGGTGAGGACGCGGCGGGTGGCCTGGCACGGCACGCAGAACAGCGAGGAGTACATCACGACGCGGACGACGGACGCGCCCGTGTCCTCGGCGGAGGTCAGGACAGGAACGCGACGACGGCGGCCGCGATCGAGAGGGCCGCGAGGAGGAGCGACACCGACACCAGCACGAGGTGCACCGTGTAGAAGGGCGTGCGCGACCCGTCGGCGGCGCGAGCGCGCGGGTCCTTGGCGACGCGCTTCAGGAACTGCGGCCAGACGACGACGTTCCAGATGCCGTTGACGAGGAGGAGGACGGCGAGGAGGGTGATCACTCCCCCATGGTAGGCGGCGACGATGGTCCGTCCGGGGCCGCCGATAGGATCGGGGGATGGGCAACAACGCGGACCGGCTGGTGTGGATCGACTGCGAGATGACGGGGCTCGACCTCGCGATCGACGAGCTGGTGGAGGTCGCGGTCGTCGTCACCGACTTCGACCTCGTCCCCGTCGACGCGGGCTTCAGCATCGTCATCAACCCGGATCCCGCAGCCCTGGCGAACATGGGCGAGTTCGTCACCGACATGCACCGCTCCTCGGGGCTCCTCGAGGAGATTCCTGCGGGAGTCAGCCTCGCCGACGCCGAGTTCGCGGTGCTCGAGTACCTCCTGCAGCACGTCCCCAACGGCGGCAAGGCGCCCATCGCGGGCAACACGATCGGCACCGACCGCGCGTTCCTCGCCAAGTACATGCCGCGCGTGGACGCGCACCTGCACTACCGCAGCGTCGACGTCTCCTCCATCAAGGTGCTCGCCAAGGAGTGGTTCCCCCGGATCTACTTCAACTCCCCCGCCAAGAACGGCGGGCACCGCGCCCTCGCGGACATCCTCGAGTCCATCCGCGAGCTCGAGTACTACCGCCGCGCCGCCTTCGTGCCGGCGCCGGGACCGGCGACCGAGGACGTGCAGGCCATCTCCGCGGACGTGACGTCCGCGTGGGCTCCGCGGCTGTAGTATCCTCATTCATGGCCGTCCGCGAGAGCGGGATCGGCCGCATGGTGGGCGTAGCTCAGTTGGCAGAGCGCTGGCTTGTGGAGCCGGAAGTCGCGGGTTCGAGCCCCGTCGTCCACCCCACCGGGAAGGGCCGGGATCCGAGAGGGTCCCGGCCCTTTCGTCGTCTGGGCCCTTCCCTCGTCTGGGCCCTTCCGCCGTCCCCGTGCGGTCCAGCCGCGGCCCGCGGCGTGCGAGGCTGGCACCGTGCTGCACTGCGACCCCGAGGACTTCGAGCGACTGGTGGTCGACGAGCTCGACGCCCTGCCGGACGAGATGGTCGACGGCCTCGACAACGTCGTGTTCGTGGTGGAAGACCGGCCCGAGGACGGGTCCCTCGGCCTGCTCGGGCTCTACGACGGCGTCGCGATGACCGAGCGCGGGCAGTACGGGTTCGGCGAGATGCCGGATCGGATCGTCGTGTACCGGGAGCCCCACCTGCACGAGGTGGACGATCTCGAGGACCTCCGCGACCTGGTGCACGTGACGCTCGTGCACGAGATCGCCCACTTCCACGGCATCGACGACGACCGCCTGCACGAGCTGGGCTGGGCCTGACGCCGGACGCCGGACCTCTGACGCCGGACGCCGGACGCGCGACGGCCCCGGCCGCATCGCGCGGGCCGGGGCCGTCGGGATCGGCGCTCAGGCGCCGGCCGAGGTCCGGATCAGAGCTCGAGGGACTCGTCGTCGCCCTCGCCGAGGACGTCGTCGCTGCCGTCGGCCACGAACGAGTACGTCACGCGCTTCTCACCCGCGACCTCGGTCACCTCACCGGCGCGGTACTGGAAGAGGGCCTCCTTGCCCTCGACGGCGGACAGGGTGCTGATGGTCTCGTCGTGCCCGCCGTCCACGAGCACGCGCGTCTCGGTGGTGCCTTCGAGGGGGCCGTCGGCGAAGACGGCGAGGTAGCGGACGTCGGTGGGTGCGGAATCGGTCATGGCCTCAGGCTACCCGGGCGTCACGGCGGCGTCCGTCCGGACGACGACGTCGGCCAGGGCGCGCGGACCCTCCCGGGCGATGTGGTCGCGCCACTGGGCGTCCCAGCGCTCCCACTCGGCGGCGAAGGCCTCGCCGTCGCGCGCGATGGCGCGGGCCCGTCGGACGTCGTCGTCGGCCTCGACCCAGATGCGGTGCGTAGCCAGCGCCGCCGCGATCCGCGTGAGGGACCCGCAGCCCTCGACCACGAGCGGCCGGTCGGGGTCGAGGTCGTGCCACTCGGCGGGCGCGTCGGCCGCCCAGTCCCAGCGGCGCCACCGGGGGCGCCCGCCCGGCCGCATCTCCGGCAGGACGTGCCGCTCGAGGTGCCGTGACGCCCGCTCGAGACCGTCCCAGCCCGGGTAGACGTCGTCGAGGCGGAGCAGCTGCGCGCCCGGCGGGAGCTGCGCGGCCGGATCGCCGTCGCGGACGAGGGCGTCGGCGAGCGTCGACTTGCCGGATCCGCTCGGGCCGTCGACGAGGACCAGCGCGGGGCGCCGCTCCCCCGCGTCAGGCGGCAACGAAGTCCCACGTCCCGGCCGCGACGGCCGCGCCGACGGACACCGCGGCGACGAGCACAGCCACCACGACCACCAGGTGCTCGCGCCGACCGACGACGCTGGGGCGCGCCCAGGTCCGGGCGCCCGGTCCGCCGAAGCCGCGGGCCTCCATCGCGGTCGCGAGCTTGCTGCCGCGGCGGATGGAGAGGACCAGCAGCGCGAACGCCTGCCCCGCGAACCGACGCACGCGGCCCCGGTCGGCGACCCCGCGGGCCCGCCGGGCGAGCTCGAGCGAGCGCCAGTCGTCGAGCAGCAGCCCGACCAGGCGGACGCCCGCGAGGGCACCCAGGACGAACCGCGACGGGAGGCGCCACACCTGCGCGAGGCCGTCGGCGAGGTCGGTCGGGTCCACGTCCGAGAAGAGGATGAGCGACGCGATGCCGACCGCGAGCACGCGGAGCGTCGTCGCGAGGGCCAGCAGCACGGAACCCTCGCTCACCACCACGAGGAGGAACTGCGCGTAGACGTCTCCCGAGGTGCGCCCGTAGAGCAGGATCGTGAGGCCCGCGCCCGGGGCCGCGATCCAGATCGGGATGCCCCGGACGAGGAGGGACCGGACGCGGATCCCGGTGAGCGGGAGCAGCAGCAGCTCGAGCGCGAGCGCGGCACCGGCGGACACCACGTCGAGGCTGAGGACGAGCGCGAGGGTCAGGACGAGCGCGGCGGCGAGCCGGGCGACCGGGTTCACGGCGGCGAGGCCGGTCGCACGCGCGGCGGGCGCTGGCTCGCGGATCGCCGCGCTCACCGGACCACCCGGAGCCGCGCGGGTGCCGCGGCGGCGGGAGCCAGGCGGAGCACGTCGTCCGCGAGCGCCTCCACGAGGTCCTCGTCGTGCGTCACGGCGAGCACGCCGACGCCCTCGCGGTCGACGAGGTCGGCGAGCAGCGCGACGAGCTCCGCCCAGGTGCGGGCGTCCTGGCCGAAGGTCGGCTCGTCGAGGACGAGGAGGCGCGGGGCCGTCGCGAGCGCGGTGGCCACGGACAGCCGGCGCTTCTCGCCCCCGGACAGCGTGAAGGGGTTGGCCTGGGCGAGGCCGTCGAGCCGGAGGCGCACGAGGAGCTCGTCGACGCGTCGCGCGGACGTCGCCGGGTCGGCGCCGACGGCGCGGGGCCCCACCTCCAGCTCCGCGCGGACGGTCGCCGCGAGGAACTGGTGCTCCGGGTCCTGGAAGACGGTGCCGATGCGGGCGGCGAGCTCGCGCGAGCGCCAGGCGGACGGATCCGCGTCGAGGCCGTCCGCGAGCGGGCCCTCGGCGACCACCCGGCCGGAGACGGCGGGCAGGAGCCCGCCGAGCGTGAGCGCGAGCGTGCTCTTCCCGCCGCCGTTGGGTCCCGTGAGCGCCGCGACGCGTCCCGCGGACAGGGTCAGCGAGACATCCTCCGCCACGGCGACACCACGCCGTCGCCCCACCGCGAGGCCATCGGCCCGGAGCAGCGGGGAGGGCGCCGCCGGGGCGCGGACGGGCGCCGCCGGCTCCCGACCGGGGACCCACACGCCGGCCGCCGCGAGGGAGGCGCCCTGGTCGCGGAGCACGTCGTCGGGCGCGCCGTCGGCGAGGATCCCGCCGTCCGCCCCGAGGACGACCACCCGGTCGACCAGGTCCCGCCAGACGGCGACGCGGTGCTCGATGACCACGAGCGTCGTGCCCGTGGACGCGACCACGCGCTCCACCGCGCGGCGCACCTCGCCGACGCCCTCCGGATCGAGGTTGGCCGTGGGCTCGTCGAGGAGCAGGAGGCCGGGCCGCATGGCGAGGACGCCCGCGAGCGCGAGCCGCTGCTTCTGGCCGCCCGAGAGCGCGGTCGTCGACCGGTCGAGCTCGACGTCGAGGCCGACGGCGTCGAGGGCGTCGCGGACGCGGATCCAGATCTCGTCCCGCGGGACGCCCAGGTTCTCGCAGCCGAACGCGACGTCGTCGCCGACGCGGGAGAGGATCACCTGCGCGTCCGGGTCCTGCAGCACGAGGCCGGCACGACCACGCTGGCCGGCCGGATCCACGCCGTCGACGCGCAGCTCGCCCCGGCTCTCGCCCTCGTCGTCGCCCCCGAGGACGCCCGCGAGCGCATGCAGCAGCGTGGTCTTTCCCGCGCCGGATGCGCCGAGGAGCAGCACGCGCTCCCCCGGCTCGATGACGAGATCGACGTCGCGGACGGCCCAGGCGCTCCGGCCGGCGTGGCGCCAACCCCATCCGACGGCCTTGACGGCCGCACCGCCGCCGCCCGACCGCGACGCGGCGTCCGCGGGCCACCGGTCGGCGACAGGGGCGGCCGTCGAGCCGCGCCGGCCGGGTCGCCGCACGCTCAGACCCGGGCCGCGGTGTCGCGACCCGAGGCGAACCGCGACAGCGCGCCGGTGCGGGCGAGCGCCCGGGCGACCAGCCACGACAGCAGGCCGGCGATCACCGCGCCGGACACGAGCGCCGCGATCGTGTAGACGACGACGAAGACCGGCGAGGAGCCCGGGTAGTAGGTGATGAGGTCGGTCACGGCCATGCCGAGGCCCGCCCCCATGCCCGCGAGGACGGCGACGTAGGCGCGCCAGTTGGCGTAGAGGAAGACGAGGAGCACGAGCTCCGCGCCGAGGCCCTGCGTCAGGCCGGAGAGCAGCGTGCTCACGCCCCACACGTTGCCGACGAGCATGGAGACGAAGGCCGCCAGCAGCTCGCCGTACAGGGCGGCGCCGGGCTTGCGGATCACGATGCCGGTGAGGACGCCGGCGAACAGCCAGCCGCCTCCGGCGAGGGCCTGGAGCCCGGGCAGCAGCGGCTCGAACAGGCCGGCGACGGGCACCGACGCCGTGTTCCAGAGGACGAAGACGAGGCCGGAGGCGACGCCGAGGACGCTGGCCACGACGATGTCGATGACGCGCCAGCGGGCGCGGAGCCCCGAGCGGGGTGCGCGGGCGCCGGCGTCGCCGGGGAGCGCGGATGCGGTGGACGAGGGTGATGCGGTCATTGGACGTGCCCTTCGGATGAGTGTGAAGAGGGCACGGGTGCGAGATGGAAGCCTCCCTGCGCTGGCATGATCCAGATCAGGTTCTTACGGTCGAAGACTGGGTGTCTTCCTCTCAGCCCGGCTCACCGGACTCCCGTGTTCGAGGCGATCCTAGCGCGCGGTCGGGCGTCCGCCGCGCCCGGGATGCGCGGGCACCCCGGACGCACGGGAGCGCGGGCGCCCGAGGGCACCCGCGCTCCGCGGTGGTCGTGCGCGCCGGCCGGGCGCCCGTCGCTACCTGAGCGTCTTGATGAGCTTGACGAGGACCTTGCCCGAGATCCAGATGACGGGCGTGGCCACCGCGAGCAGCGCGATGACGTTCGGCTGGAAGCGCACCTCGCCGTCGGTGGCGATGTACGCGCCGATGGGCCAGGTGGCGCCGCCGCCCCCGCCGCCGCCCGCGACGTTGCCCTCGGAGTCGGGGAGGTCGCTGCCCCCGCCGAAGCCGTACCAGGCGAATGCCACGGGCACGATGGTCGAGCCGTCGATGTCGAGGGGGTCGCCGTAGACCGTCCCCACTCCGGCGTTCTTCACGTTCTCTGCGAGCTGTGCGACGAGGTTGGTCATGCGTCCCACCGTACCCCGCGAGCCCCGCCGGATGCCGGGCGATCCCGGTCCTCGCGGTAACCTCGCCCCTGGTGCGTCGTCGCGTCGCATCCGGCCTCCCCCGCCGCTGCGGCAGCTGCGGATCCACCGCCTGCCCCGCCCCCGACGGATCCGCGCCCGCGCGCGCGCCGCCGTGGGACGAGTCGACCCAACTGGAGGACCACTTGCACACCTGGCCCGGAAACCCGTACCCGCTCGGCGCGACCTTCGACGGGAGCGGCACGAACTTCGCGCTGTTCAGCGAGGTGGCCGAGCAGGTGCAGCTGTGCCTCATCGAGGAGGACGGCACCGAGACCCGCGTCGACGTCACCGAGGTCGACGCCCACGTCTGGCACTGCTACCTCCCGCACGTGCAGCCGGGCCAGCGCTACGGCTACCGGGTGACCGGTCCCTACGAGCCCGAGAACGGGCACCGCTCGAACCCCGCGAAGCTGCTGCTGGACCCCTACGCCAAGGCCACGTGCGGCGAGTTCGACTGGCACCCGTCCCTCTTCGCCTACGACTTCGGCGACCCGGCCAGCCGCAACGACGAGGACTCGGGCCCGCACATGATGCTCGGCGTCGTCGTGAACCCCTTCTTCGACTGGGACGGCGACCGCCTCCCCCGCACGCCCTACAGCGAGTCCGTCGTCTACGAGGCGCACGTGAAGGGCCTCACGCAGCTGCACCCGCGGATCCCCGAGGAGCTGCGCGGCACGTACGCGGGCATCGCGCACCCCGCCGTCATCGACCACCTGCAGCACCTCGGCGTCACCGCCATCGAGCTGATGCCCGTGCACCAGTTCGTGCAGGACAACACCCTGCTCGAGAAGGGCCTCCGCAACTACTGGGGCTACAACACCATCGGCTTCTTCGCGCCGCACAACGCGTACTCGTCCACGGGCGAGCTCGGCCAGCAGGTGCAGGAGTTCAAGTCCATGGTGCGGGCGCTGCACGCGGCCGGCATCGAGGTCATCCTCGACGTGGTCTACAACCACACGGCGGAGGGCAACCACCTCGGCCCGACGCTCTCGTTCAAGGGGATCGACAACCAGGCCTACTACCGGCTCATGGAGGACGACCCCACCTACTACATGGACTACACGGGCACGGGCAACTCGCTCAACGTGCGCCACCCGCACTCGCTCCAGCTGATCATGGACTCGCTGCGCTACTGGGTCACCGAGATGCACGTCGACGGCTTCCGCTTCGACCTCGCCTCCGCGCTCGCCCGCGAGTTCTACGACGTCGACAAGCTCGCCACCTTCTTCGAGCTCGTGCAGCAGGACCCGGTGGTGTCGCAGGTCAAGCTCATCGCCGAGCCGTGGGACGTGGGCCCCGGCGGCTACCAGGTGGGCAACTTCCCGCCGCAGTGGACCGAGTGGAACGGCAAGTACCGCGACACCGTGCGCGACTTCTGGCGCGGCGAGGCGTCGTCGCTCGGCGAGTTCGCGGCCCGGATCACCGGATCCGCCGACCTCTACGAGCACTCGGGCCGTCGCCCGGTGGCGTCGATCAACTTCATCACCGCGCACGACGGCTTCACCATCGCCGACCTCGTCTCCTACAACGAGAAGCACAACGAGGCGAACGGCGAGGACAACAAGGACGGCGAGAGCCACAACCGCTCCTGGAACATGGGCGTGGAGGGGCCGACGGACGACCCGGCGGTGCTCACGCTCCGCGGCCGGCAGCAGCGCAACATGCTCGCGACGATGATCCTGTCGCAGGGCGTGCCGATGATCCTGCACGGCGACGAGCTCGGCCGCACCCAGCAGGGCAACAACAACACGTACGCGCAGGACAACGAGATCAGCTGGGTGCACTGGGACCAGGCGGACCAGCCGCTGGCGGAGTTCACCGCCTCGGTGGTGCGCCTGCGCAAGGAGCACCCGACCTTCCGGCGCGGCCGCTTCTTCGACGGCCGGCCCGTGCGCCGCGGCGAGGGCGAACCGCTGCCCGACATCGTCTGGCTCGACGCCGACGCGACACCCATGGTGGACGACGACTGGGAGTCCGGCCTCCGGGCGATCGGCATGTTCCTCAACGGCAACGGGATCCGCGGGCGCGACCGCCGCGGCGAGGACATCTACGACACGCACTTCCTCCTCTACTTCAACGCCCACGACGAGCCCGTGTCGTTCACCCTCCCGTCGGACGAGTACGCGGACGCGTGGGAGACCGTGATCGACACCGCGGGCGTCGGAGCCGACTCGACGGCGCTCCGCGCGAGTAGCGTCGTGGACGTGGCGGCCAAGGCACTCGTGGTGCTGCGCGCCTACACGGAGCCCGAGGTGGAGCCCGACCACTCGGTCGCGGCGAGCCTCGCGGTCCTCACCCACGCGCAGGCCGACCGGCCCGCCGCAGACCCAAGGAGCGACATCAGTTGAGAACCCCCATCTCCACCTACCGGTTCCAGGTGCGGGAGTCCTTCGACCTCGCGGCCGTCGCGGCGCAGCTGCCGTACGTGAAGGACCTCGGCGCGGACTGGGTCTACCTCAGCCCGATCCTCACGGCGGAGCCCGGATCCGACCACGGCTACGACGTGGTCGACCACGCGCAGGTGGACCCGGCGCGGGGCGGGGCGGCGGGACTGAAGGCCGTCGCCGACCGCGCCCACGAGCTGGGGATGGGCGTGCTGGTGGACATCGTCCCGAACCACGTCGGCGTCGCCACCCCGGTGGAGAGCCTCTGGTGGTGGGACCTCCTGACCCACGGCACCGCGAGCCGCTACGCCGAGGCCTTCGACGTGGACTGGGACTTCGGGCGCGGCAAGGTGCGGATCCCCGTGCTCGGCGACGGCGAGTCCGAGCTCGACGAGCTGACGCTGGTCCGGGGCGACGACGGCACCGTCGAGCTGCGCTACTACGACCAGCGGTTCCCCGTCGCGCCCGGCACGGCCGAGGACGACGCGGACGCCCGCACGGTGCACGAGCGCCAGTCGTACGAGCTGATCAACTGGCGTCGCGCCGACGCCGAGCTCAACTACCGCCGCTTCTTCGCGGTGAACACGCTCGCGGGCATCCGCGTCGAGCTGCCTCGCGTGTTCGAGGAGTCGCACGCCGAGATCTCCCGCTGGTTCCGCGAGGGGCTCGCGGACGGCCTCCGGGTCGACCACCCGGACGGCCTGCTCGACCCGAAGGGCTACCTCGACGACCTGGCGCGGATCACGGACGGCGCGTACGTGCTCGTGGAGAAGATCCTCGAGCCCGGCGAGACGCTGCCCACCGACTGGGCCACCGCCGGGACCACCGGGTACGACGCGCTCGCCGAGATCGACCGCGTGCTCGTCGACCCCGACGGCCAGGTCGAGCTCGATCACCTCGAGGCGTCCCTCCGCGGCCTGCCCCAGGGTGAGCTCACGGACTGGGCCGACATGATCCGCGGCACCAAGCGCGGCATCGCCGACGGGATCCTCCGCAGCGAGGTGCTCCGCCTCGAGCGCCTCGTCGAGGACGCGCCCGCGGACGCCGCCGACGCGCTCGCCGAGCTGCTCGCCACCTTCCCCGTGTACCGCAGCTACCTCCCGGGCGGGCTCGCGCACCTCGAGGAGGCCGCCGAGGCCGCGCGTGCCAGCCGCCCCGACCTCGCCGCCACCATCGACGCGCTCATGCCGCAGCTGTCCGACCCGTCCACGCTCGTCGCGCAGCGCTTCCAGCAGACGAGCGGCATGGTCATGGCGAAGGGCGTCGAGGACACCGCGTTCTACCGCTACTCGCGGCTCGTCTCCCTCAACGAGGTCGGCGCCGACCCGTCGATCTTCGCCATCGACGTCGACGACTTCCACGCGCGCCAGCAGGAGCGCCAGCGCATCGCGCCGCACGCGATGACCACGCTGTCGACCCACGACACGAAGCGCGGCGAGGACGTGCGCGCGCGCATCGACGTGCTCTCCGAGACGCCCGAGGCGTGGCGCGACGCGCTCGAGCGGCTCCGCGAGGTCGCGCCCACCGGCGACGGCCCGTTCGAGAACCTGCTCTGGCAGACGCTCGTCGGCACCTGGCCCGCGTCGCGCGAGCGCCTGCACGCGTACGCCGAGAAGGCGTCGCGCGAGGCCGGCGACTCCACCACGTGGACCGCGCCCGACGAGGCGTTCGAGGAGCGCATGCACGCGCTCGTCGACGCGGCGTTCGACGACCCGCGCGCCCGCACCATCGTCGCCGGGCTCTACGACCGCCTCTCCGGCCCCGGCTGGTCGAACTCCCTGGCCGCCAAGGCCATCCAGCTGACGGCCCCCGGCATGCCCGACGTCTACCAGGGCAGCGAGCTGTGGGAGACGAGCCTGGTGGATCCCGACAACCGCCGCGAGGTCGACTTCGGCACGCGTCGCGCCGCCCTCGACGCCGTGCTCACGGGCGCCGAGCCCGCGATCGACGAGACGGGCGCCGCGAAGCTCCTCGTCACGGCGCGCGCGCTCCGCCTCCGCCGCGACCACCCGGAGCTGTTCACGGGCTACGACCCCCTGCACGCGGCGGGCGACGCCGCGGCGCACGTGATCGCCTTCGACCGCGGCGGCGCCATCACCGTGGCCACCCGCCTGCCCGTGGGGCTGGAGTCCGGCGGCGGATGGGGATCCACCACGATCACGCTGCCCGAGGGCGAGCTCGTCGACCACGTGAGCGGCCGCCGCCTCGACGGCGGACGCGTCTCCGTGGCCGCGCTCCTCGCCGACTACCCGGTCGCGATCCTCGCGCCCGCCTCCACCGCCGCCGACCTCACCCCCGGGAGCTGAGCATGACCGACGACCGCTTCGACATCTGGGCCCCGAAGGCCCGCACCCTCGCGCTGTCCGTGGGGGACGAGCGCCTGCCGCTCTCCCCCGTGGGCGACGGCTGGTGGACCCTCGACGCCGCGCGCGCCGAGGCCCTCCCCTCCGGCGACCTCGACTACGGCTACCTCGTGGACGACTCCGACACCCCGCTGCCGGACCCGCGCTCCCGCCGCCAGCCCGAGGGCGTCCACGGGCGCTCGCGCACGTACGACCCGTCGTCGTTCGCGTGGACCGACCAGGCGTGGACCGGCCGCCAGCTCGCCGGCGCCGTCGTCTACGAGATGCACATCGGCACCTTCACCCCCGAGGGCACGCTCGACTCCGCGATCGACCGGCTCGACCACCTCGTCGCGCTCGGCGTCGACCTGGTGGAGGTGCTGCCGGTCAACGGCTTCAACGGCACGCACAACTGGGGCTACGACGGCGTCCTCTGGTACACGGTGCAGGAGACCTACGGCGGCCCCGAGGCGTACCAGCGCTTCGTCGACGCCTGCCACGCGCGCGGCCTCGGCGTCGTGCAGGACGTCGTGTACAACCACCTCGGCCCCTCGGGCAACTACCTGCCCGCCTACGGCCCGTACCTGCACGAGGCGTCGGCGAACACGTGGGGCAGCAGCCTCAACCTCGACGGGGAGGACTCCGGTCCCGTCCGCGAGTACGTCATCGACAACGCGCTCATGTGGCTCGGCGACTACCACGTCGACGCGCTGCGCCTCGACGCGGTGCACGCGCTCGTCGACCACACGGCGACGCACCTCCTCGAGGAGCTCGCGGTGCAGGTGGACGTGCTCTCCGCGCACGTGGGCCGCCCGCTCACGCTCATCGCCGAGTCGGACCTCAACGACCCGAAGCTGATCACCTCGCGCGAGGCCCACGGCTACGGACTCGACGCGCAGTGGAGCGACGACTTCCACCACGCCGTCCACGTGGCGCTCACGGGCGAGACGACGGGCTACTACGAGGACTTCGCGTCGCTCGGGGCGCTCGCCAAGGTCATCACGCGCGGCTTCTTCCACGACGGCACGTGGTCGTCGTTCCGCGGCCGCGTGCACGGTCGGCCGCTGGACCTCGAGCGGATCCCCGCGCACCGCCTCGTGGTCGCGAACCAGAACCACGACCAGATCGGCAACCGGGCGACCGGCGACCGCCTGACGGCGACGCTCGACGAGGGCGGGCTCGCGCTGGCGGCCGTGCTCACGCTCACGTCGCCCTTCACGCCGATGCTCTTCATGGGCGAGGAATGGGGGGCGACCACCCCGTGGCAGTTCTTCACCTCGCACCCCGAGCACGACCTCGGCGAGGCGACCGCGAAGGGCCGCATCGAGGAGTTCGCGAGGATGGGCTGGGACGAGTCCGTCGTGCCGAACCCGCAGGACCCGTCCACCTTCCAGGACTCGAAGCTCGACTGGTCGGAGCTGTACGGCGCCGAGGCCGCCGCGTCGCAGCACGCGCGGCTGTTCGCGCTCTACAGCGAGCTGATCCGCCTCCGCCGCGCGCACCCCGACCTCACCGACCCCCGGTTCGCCGAGGTCGAGGTGGAGGTGCACGAGGAGGCGCGCCTGCTCGTGATGGACCGCGGCGAGCTGTCGATCGTGGTCAACCTCTCCGACGAGGAGCGCCGGGTGCCCGTCGTGGGCGAGCGTCCCGCGCTGCTGCTCGGGACCGCCCCGGGCGTCGAGCTCGGTGCGGACGAGGTCGTGCTCCCGGCGCGCACCGCCGCGATCCTCGGGCCGGTGGCGGACGCCGCGGAGGCGCTGCTCGCCTGAGCGACCGGGGCCCGGGCGGGCGGCGACGTGCTCCCGGGCCCTCCCCCTGCGCGGTCCCGCGCCCGTGCTAGGTTCGAAACAGGCCGGGCTGGGGGGCACGCCGACGTCGTTCCCGAGCGTCGGCAGCGGCGACATCCCTCGACGGAACGGACTCCCCTTGCGCATCTCAGTGATCGGCTGCGGCTACCTCGGAACCGTGCACGCGGCCTGCATGAGCCGGCTCGGGCACGACGTGGTGGCCATCGACGTGGACGCCGCCAAGATCGCCTCGCTCCAGCAGGGCGTCGCCCCCTTCTTCGAGCCGGGCCTCCCCGAGCTCCTCAGCGAGCAGCTGGCGACCGGGCGCCTGCGGTTCAGCACCGACGCGGCGGAGACCGCCGGGGCCCGCGTGCACTTCATCGCCGTGGGCACGCCCCAGAAGCGCGGCGAGAACGCGGCCGACCTCACGTACGTCGACGCGGCCGTCGAGGCGCTGATCCCGCACCTGGCCGACGGCGACGTCATCGCCGGCAAGTCGACCGTCCCCGTCGGCACGGCCCGCCGGCTCGCCGAGCGCGTCCACGCCCGCGTCCCCGGCGCCACGCTCATGTGGAACCCCGAGTTCCTGCGCGAGGGCTTCGCGGTGGAGGACACCCTCACGCCGGACCGCTTCGTCTACGGGCTCCCCGCGGGCGAGGAGGGCGAGGCCGCCCGCGCCGTGCTCGACGAGGTCTACGCCACCGCGATCGGCGCCGGCACGGCCCGGGTCACCACCGACTACGAGACCGCCGAGCTCGTCAAGGTCTCCGCCAACGCGTTCCTCGCGACCAAGATCTCGTTCATCAACGCCATGGCCGAGGTGTGCGAGGCGACGGGCGCCGACGTCACGCAGCTCGCGGACGCCATCGGGTACGACGACCGCATCGGGCGCCGCTTCCTCAACGCCGGCGTCGGCTTCGGCGGCGGCTGCCTGCCCAAGGACATCCGGGCCTTCATGGCCCGGGCCGGCGAGCTCGGGGCGGACCAGGCGCTGACGTTCCTCCGCGAGGTCGACTCCATCAACATGCGCCGCCGCGTCCGCGCGGTCGACGTGGCGCGCGAGGTGTGCGGGGGATCGCTGCTCGGCCGCAACGTCGCCGTCCTCGGCCTCGCGTTCAAGCCGGAGTCCGACGACGTGCGCGACTCCCCCGCGCTCAGCATCTCCGCGCAGCTGCAGCTGCAGGGTGCGCGCGTGCTGGCGACGGATCCGTACGCGAACGAGAACTCGCGCCGCCGCTTCCCGGAGCTCACCTACGTGGACACGTGGCAGGAGGCCGCACGCGACGCCGACGTGGTCATGCTGCTCACCGAGTGGAAGCAGTACCGCGCCATCGACCCCGCGGAGCTCAAGGCCATCGTGGCCACGCCCGTGATCGTCGACGGCCGCAACTGCCTGGATCCCGTCGCATGGCGCGCGGCCGGCTGGCGCTACCGCGGCATGGGCCGGCCCTAGTCCTCGCGGGTCGGATCACCCCTGGGCCAACGCCCCGACGATGATCGCGAACACGCTCACCAGGGCGGCGAGGACAGCGCCGTTCAGCAGGATCCCGGCGATCGCGCGGTCGTGCCCGTCGGGCTCGCTGCACAGGGCCATGATCCCCACGACGAGTCCCGCGAGCGGGCACACGACGGTGAACCCGGCGACGAGCGAGACGAGTCCGATGATCACCGAGGACGTCGCCAGCCCCTTCTGCTGAGGGACGAGCCCGCCCACGTCCACCGGAGCCGGCTGAGGCCAGCGTGGATCGGACGGGCGGGCGGCAGGCGGATCGGGATCGGGGCGGCGGACGTCCACGGCTCTCCTCGCGTCGGGTGGGTGACGCGGGAGAGTAGCCGATGTCGCGCTCCGGGGAGCGCGTCATCCACGCTTCCGTGGAGCGCGCGCCCGATCAGCGCGGAGTGGTCGCCGCGAAGCCCATGAGCGCGCCGCCCGCGACGATGATCGAGATCCCGATGGCCACGGGGATGAGCAGCAGCAGGCCGTTGAGGATGAGGCCGGTGATGGCGAACCCGCGGCCGGCCGGCTCCTTGCGGATGCCGATGACGCCGAAGACCAGGCCGATGAGCGGGCACAGGAACGTCCAGAAGAAGAAGACCGAGACGAGGCCGAGGATCATCGAGGTGAGGCTCATGCCCTTGGGGGGCGCGGCCGCGTAGACGGGCTGGCCCCAGGCCACCGCCGCCGGGGCGGGCGGCACCGGTGCGGGCGCGAGGCCGTACGGCGGGGCGGCCGGGGCGGACGCGCTCGGGTGCGGCTGCACGGACGGCGCCGCCGGTGCGGCAGGCGCGGGAGCTGCGGGCTGGTCGTCGGATGCGGGCGCGGCGGGATCGGTCACGGTGGTCCTCGTCAGTAGGGCGGATGTCACCGGAGGTTATCGCGTCCCGAGGGCGCGGAGCGCGGGTCCGACGCCGTGGTACCGTCCGCGCCGGGCCGCCGCAGGAGCGACGCCGGCCCGAT
The DNA here is from genome assembly GCF_027858075.1 of Clavibacter sp. CT19. NCBI lineage: Bacteria > Bacillati > Actinomycetota > Actinomycetes > Micrococcales > Microbacteriaceae > Clavibacter > Clavibacter sp. CT19. The sequence continues at coordinate 53,860 of NZ_JAQHYR010000004.1, forward strand.
GGCGCCCCGGCCGAAGCGCGCCGCTGCCTGGTCGACCGTGCGCTCGGCCTCGCGCCAGCCCTCGTCGGCGTCCCACAGCGCGACGGCCCGGTTGTCGGCGTCGTCGAGCTGCTCGGCCCGCACGCCCACGAGCCGGATCCGGTCGCCCGGGCGTGCGACCTGCTCGTAGACCTCGCGGATCTCGTCGTAGATGCGCCGCGCGACGTCCGTCGGCTCGGACAGCGTGCGCGAGCGCGTGATGGTGCGGAAGTCGGAGTAGCGGAGCTTGAGCGACACGGTGCGCGCGGTGAGCCCGGCACGCCGCAGCCGCTCCGCGACGCGCGTGGCCTGGCCGAGGAGCTCGCGGCGCACGATCGCCGGATCCGCCACGTCGTCGGAGAACGTGTTCTCGTGCCCCATGCTCTTCTCCTCGCGGTGCGTGCTGACGCGTCGCGGGTCGCGTCCCCAGGAGAGGTCGTGCAGCCGGGCGCCCGCGGACTCGCCGAGCATCGACTGCAGCGCGGGCAGGGGCGTGTCGGCGATGTCGGCCACCGTGCGGAGGCCACGGCGGAGGAGCGCCTCCTCGGTGGTCTTCCCCACGCCCCACAGCGCGCCGACCGGCAGCGCGTGGAGGAACGGGAGCGTCTCGGCGGCCGGGATGACGAGGAGGCCGTCCGGCTTGCAGCGGGTGCTCGCGAGCTTGGCGACGAACTTGGTGGACGCGGCGCCGACCGAGCAGGTGAGGCCGGTCTCCGCGTGGACGCGGCGGCGGATCATCGCGCCGATCTCCGCGGGCGAGCCGAACAGGTTCCGCGCCCCGGCCACGTCGAGGAACGCCTCGTCGATGGACAGCGGCTCCACGAGCGGCGTGACGTCGCGGAAGATCCCCATGACGACCTTCGACCAGTGCGCGTACTTCTCCATGTGCCCGCCGATGACCGTGGCCTGCGGGCAGAGACGGAGGGCCTGCGCCATGGGCATGGCCGACCGGACCCCGAACCGGCGCGCCTCGTACGTGGCGCTCGTGACGACGCCGCGCCCCGCCGAGCCGCCCACGATGACGGGCGTGCCGCGGAGCTCCGGCCGCTCGAGCAGCTCGACGGCGGCGAAGAACGCGTCCATGTCGATGTGGAGGATGGTCGCCTCGGAGTCGTCCGCGCTCGCGTCGGACGTGCGCCTCGTCGATCCGTCCTGCCTGCTCATGTCGTCCTCACGCTAGCCCGGGCCGCCGACATCGGTCGACGTCGGCGGAGCCGCGGCGCGGCGCGGGCGGAGGGTCGCGGCGCGCGGCGCGGATCAGGCGGCGGGCTGGGCGCGGTGCCCGGCGTCGTCGTCGCACTCCGCCTCCGCGGCGACGTCGACGCCGCCGCCGTCCCGCCGCCCGTCCCGCTCGTCCTCGAGCCGCGCGATGCGCTTGAGCGCCGCCTCGTGGCTCGTCGACTGCGCCCCCATGACGCGGCCGGCCACGCCCAGCATCACCCGCGTCGACGCCAGCGCCGGCAGCGGGAACGGGCCGAAGGAGGCACGGTCGAGGCCGAGCAGCTCGCGGTACCGCGGCTCGAGCGAGGCGACGGCTCCCGCGAAGAGCACCCGGTAGGCGGGGAGCATCGACGGGCGCAGCGGCGGCTCACGGAGGAACGAGATCGTCTCGCGCGTGCGCTCGTCCGCGCGGAGCAGGCCCTGGTCGTGGAAGGCGTCGATCTGCGCGTGCAGCTCGGCGTGCGAGCGCGGCGGCGCCTCGACGCCCATCAGCTCGCCCGCCTTGGCCCACTCGGCCACGTACCGGTCGGGGCCGCCCGGGATCGGCGGGCCCCACTGCATGTGCGTGCTGAGGAAGGCGTCGGTGAAGACGATGTGCACCCAGGACAGGAGGTCGGGGTCGTTCGCGCTGTAGGGGCGCTCGACGCCGTGTCCGTCCACGAAGGTGCCCTGGACCTTGCGGTGGTACCCGCGGACGCGCCGGCTGACGTCGACGGCCGTGTCGCGGTCGCCGAACGAGGTGGTGACCACCCAGCGCACGGTGCCGGCGAGTCGGCCGAGCGGATCCTCGCGGTACCGCGACCAGTCGTGCACGCCCGCCATGGCGCCCGGATGCAGGGTCTGCATGAGGAGCGCGCGGATCCCGGCGACGAGCGACGGCATGCCGCCGTGGACGGACCAGACGGCGGATCCCGGGCCGAACCAGCCCGCGTCGTCGCCCTTCTCCAGGTCCTGGATCCACTGGGGTCGCCCCTCGGAGTCGGCGGAGAAGGTCTCCAGGATGTGGGACTTCCAGCGGTCCGCGTATCTGCTCACGTCATCGAACCTATCCCGCGTTTCCCAGCCTGGGGAGGTCCCCGCGGCACGGATCCCGAACGGGGGCGTGACGGCTCCCTGGACGCGTCCCCCGTGCGGGGGCCATGTCGGCTGTACGGCGGATCAGCCGTCGAGGAGGGCGACGAGGGCCGCGACCGTGCGGGCGTTCCGCGCCGTGACGGAGGCTCCGAGGCCGCGCCAGAAGGAGGCGGGGATGCGCGAGCGCGAGACGCCGTCCGGGTGCCAGGAGTACACCGCGCGCTCGGCGACGCGCACCAGGTCGGGCGCGATGCCCTCCGCGGACGGGGGCGCGGGCGCCGGACGCAGCGGCCGGTCGAGGAAGGAGACGAGGAGCAGGGACGGGTCGTCCGCGACGCCGGCGAAGGGGATCGCCGAGGCGATGGCACGGAAGTCGACCGCGCCGACCACGTGCACGTCGGCGGTCACGCCCGTGGCGAGGCGCACCGCGTCCTCGATGGCGACCGCGGCGCCCCGCCCGGCCGGGCGCACGTGGTCGACGACGGCGTTCCCGCTGCGGAGGTGCGTCCGCACGCCGGTGTAGCCGAGGCCCTCGAGCGCCTGCGTGAGCGCGGACATGGGCACCTGCTTCGCCCGCCCGACGTTGATCCCGCGCAGCAGCACGACCGACCGCTCCATCCGGCACCCGCTCCCCCGGCGCCCTCGCCGTCCGGACCAGTGTGGCCCGGGATCGGCGCGGACGGAACGGCGGGACGCCACGCGGACGGGCGTCCGCGCGGGCTCAGTCGCCGGACGGGCCGAACTGCTCCACCCGGATCGCCTCCCGCGGGACGCCCGCGTCGAGGAGGAGGCGCGTCGCCCCGCCGGCGAAGGCGGTGGATCCGCAGACGAACGCCACGCGCGCTCCCGCCGCGAGATCGGCGACCTCCTCCGGCCGGAGCCGGCCGAAGCCCCGTTCCCCGTGCCGCTCGCGCGTCGTCGCGACGAGCGCGCCGGCCGCCTCGAGCTCCCCGCGGCACGGCACGTCGTGAGCGGTCCGCGCCGAGACGGCGGCGCGCACGAGCCCGGGGACGCCGAGGTGCCGCGCGTGGCGGATCATCGACACGATCGGCACCGCGCCCGTCCCGCCGCCGAGCGCGACCGCGGGCGTCGCGCCGTCCCAGACGAAGAAGCCGCCGATGGGGAGGCGCATCTCGATCTCGTCGCCGGCCCGCGCGATCTCGGCGAAGAAGCCGCTGACCTCGCCGTCCTCGTAGCGCTCCAGGAGCAGCTCGATCCCCCGCTCGTGCGGCGCCGACAGGATCGAGTACGAGCGCTGCGCGACGTAGCCGTCCTCCGCGCGCAGGCGCACGACGCAGTGCTGGCCGGGGAGGTGCGGGATCCGGTCGGGCACGTCGAACCGCAGCAGCACGGTGCCGGGCGTCGGGTGCTCGAGCGCCGTGATCGTCGCGGTGCGCCACTCGCCGCCGACGGAGGCGGGGACGGCGGGCAGGACGGGCTCGGCGGGCACGTGGTCGGCCGGGGACGCGCCCGCGAGCGCGCTCAGCGGTCGCCCTGGTAGCGCTGCTCGCGCCACGGGTCGCCGCGGTCGTGGTAGCCGTTGCGCTCCCAGAACCCCTGCCGGTCGCGGTCGAGCAGCGTGAGGCGCGCGATCCACTTGGCGCTCTTCCAGAAGTAGAGGTGCGGCACGAGGAGCCGCGCGGGTCCGCCGTGGTCGGCGGTGAGCGGGCGGCCGTCGGCCTCGAACGCGATCCAGGCGCGGCCGCCGCGGAGGTCCTCCAGCGGGAGGTTCGTCGTGTAGCCGGAGTGCGAGGTCGCGAGGACGAAGCGGGCCTCCGGCAGCGGGCCGGCGGCGTCGAGCAGGGTGTCGACGCTGACGCCGGCGAAGCGCGTGTCGAGCCGGGTCCAGGTGGTGACGCAGTGGATGTCGCCCGCGTACTCGGAGCGGGGCAGCGCGTGCGCCTGGTCCCAGTCCCACGTCGTCGGCCGTTCGACGAGGCCGTCGACGGCGATCGACCAGCGCGACTCCGGCAGGTTCGGCACGGCCTCCGCCGTGAGGACGGGCCAGCCGCCCCCGGTGTCGTATTGGCCGGGCGGGAGGCGGTCGGCCGGGCCCTTCCTGGGGCGGCCGACGAAGCCGCGGGTGATGCCGGTCATGCGCGCCTCCTGGAGGGCGGTCGGGGACGGGTCCCGTCCATCATGCCGCGCCCGTCCGCCCGGCGGCCGCCCGGTGACGCTCCCGACGACGCCCGGCGCGTAGCGTGGTCGCGTGACCGCATCGCTCGTCCTCCTCAGCGACACCCACCTCCCGAAGCGCGCGAAGGACCTCCCGGCGGCGCTGTGGCGGGCGGTCGAGGCCGCCGACCTCGTGATCCACGCCGGCGACTGGGTCGACGAGCCCGCGCTCGACGCGCTCGAGGCGCGCTCGCGGCGGCTGGTCGCGTGCTGGGGCAACAACGACCCCGCGGGGCTGCGGGCGCGTCTGCCCGAGACGGCGCGCGTGGTCGTGGAGGGGATCCGCATCGCCGTCACGCACGAGACGGGCGCGTCCACCGGACGCGAGCGGCGGATGGTCGCGGCCTTCCCCGAGACCGACGTGCTCGTGTTCGGCCACAGCCACATCCCGTGGGACACCGTGACGCCCGCCGGCCTCCGGCTGCTGAACCCCGGCTCCCCCACCGACCGGCGGCGCCAGCCCGACTTCACCTGGATGACCGCGACGGCCGACGCCGGGCGGCTCGACGTGGAGCTCGTCCGGTCGGCGACGCGGGACTGACGCGCCGCCGCCGCCGGGTCGGGCCCGGCGGGCGCGACCTCAGGCCGTCGGGTCCGCAGCGTCCGCTCGACCGCAGAAGTCGAGGATCGCGCCCTCGAGCACGTCCGCGAGCACGCGGACCGAGGCGACCTCGGCCCACTCCTCGGCCGCGTGCGCGCCGCCGCCGGTGACGCCGAGCAGGATGCACGGGATGCCGGCCTCCTGCACGAGCCCGGCGTCGGTCCAGAACGGCTCGCCGCGGTGCGCGACGGGTGCGCCGGTGACGCGCGCGCCGCTGTCGAGGACGGCGCGGGCCAGCGGTCCGTCGACGTCGGCCTCGAAGGCCGCGCGGGCGACGAGCGGCACCAGCTCGGCGTCCATATCGGGCGTGCGGGCGACGACGGCGTCGAGGATGCGCCGCAGCTCCGCCTCCACGCCCGCCGGGCTCTCGCCGGGCAGGTAGCGCCGCTCGACGGTGAGCGTGCAGGCCTCGGCGACGGTCGCGGCGTCCGTGCCGCCGTGGATGCGCGATACGCGCACCGCACCCGTGCCGAGCAGCGGGTGCCGCGGGCCCGCCGCGAGCCGCGCGCCGAGGGCGTCCAGCTCGCGGAGCACGAGGCCTGCGTGCGCGATGGCGTCGACGCCCTGCTCGGGCATGGAGCCGTGCGCGGCGCGTCCGCGCAGGCGGATCTCGTACCAGCCGAAGCCGCGGTGGGCGACGATCGCCTCGGACTGGCTGGGCTCCGAGATCACGGCGCCGTCGACGACCGTGCCGTCGGCGGCCAGGGTGCGGAGCGCCTCCTCGGTGCCGATGCTGCCGAACTCCTCGTCGGCGACCAGGGCGAGCACGATGCCGCCGCGCGTGCCGATCCGCCGGGCGCGGTCGGCGGCGACCATCATCGCCGCGAGCCCGGCCTTCATGTCGAACGCGCCGCGGCCGAGCAGGCGGCCGTCCTCGACGCGCGGCAGGAGGCCGCCGCGCTCGGGGTCGCCGGGCGGCACGGTGTCGAGGTGCCCGTCGAGCAGGATGGTGCGCCCGCCGCCCGTGCCCGCCGCGGTCGCGAGGACGGTCGGGCGGCCGGGGGCGTCCTCGAGGATCCGGACGGCGAATCCGCGGGCGCGGAGCCAGGCGGCGACGTGCGCGGCGACCGCGGCCTCCCCCGCGGCGCCCGGGACGAGGTCGGGGTTCGTGGAGTCGATGCGGATGAGGTCCGCGGCGAGGTCGACGGGGTCGACGGCGGACGGGTCCGCCGGGCCGGGGATGGCCGCCTCGCTCACGGGCGCGGCGGCAGGTCGTCGGCGGGCAGCACGGGCGCGCCCGCTCCGGCGTCGGCCGCGTCGGCGTCGTCCGCGAGACGCAGCGCGCTCTGCGGCACCACGACCCGGCGGCCGGGACTCTCGTCCTCGTCGGCGCCGAGCTCCACGAGCCAGGCGCGGCCGCGGGCGGTCGGCACCGGGCTGACGCTGCGGAGCCCGTCGGACGCGGATGCGACCACGAGGCCCACGGGCTCGCCCGCGAGCGTCGCGTCGCCGGTCGCGGCGGCGCCGTCGACGATGACGACCACGGCGCCCACGCCGATCGCGTGCGTGCCCTCACCGCCGCGCTCGTCCTCGGAACCGTCCCGGCCGCGTCTCATCCACATGCGCCCATCGTCCCATCGGACGCTCCCCGCCGCCGCCCGGCACGCGGCCCGCCGCGGTCACGGGGAGCCCGTCCGGCGCATCCGGCGCGCCCGGCCCCGCCCGCCGCACGGACGACGCCCGGCCGCGGCGGCTAGCGTGGGGGTCCCACCCGCAATGAGGAGTCCGCGTGCCCCGTCCCACCGACATCATCATCAGCCCGCTCGACGGGAAGCGCGCCGTCGTCACCGGCGGCAACAGCGGCCTCGGCCTCGAGACGGCACGCCGCCTCGCCGCGGCCGGCGCCTCCGTCGTGCTCACGTCGCGCGACCCGGAGCGCGGCGAGGACGCCGCGGGCGCGATCCGCGACCGCCACCCCGGCGTCCACGTGGAGGTCGGATCCCTCGACCTCGCCGACCTCGCCTCCGTGCGCGCCTTCGCGGCACGCGAGATCGAGGCCGGGCCGATCGACATCCTGGTCGACAACGCGGGCGTCATGGCGCCGCCGGACCGCCGCGAGACCCGCGACGGCTTCGAGCTCCAGCTCGGCACGAACCACCTCGGCCACTTCGCCCTGACGGGCCTCCTGCTGCCCGCGCTCCAGTCGGCCGACGCCCCGCGCGTCGTCGTCGTGTCGAGCCTCGCGCACTGGATGGGGCGCATCGCGTTCGGCGACCTCCAGTCGGAGGAGCGCTACAGCCCGTGGGCCGCGTACGGCCAGGCGAAGCTCGCCAACCTGCTGTTCATGCGCCGCCTGCAGGCGCTGTCCGACGAGCGCGGCTGGGGGCTCACCGCCGCGGCCGCGCACCCCGGCGTCACGTCGACCAACCTCGCGAAGAACGGCCCCGGGTCCGGCCCGCAGGGCGTGATGAGCGACCTCGCCGCGAAGTTCGGCCCGGCCGCCCTGGGCCAGGACGTGCGCGTGGGCGCCCTGCCGCAGATCCAGGCGGCGACGGGCCTCGGCGTGCACCCGGGCGACTACTACGGACCCGCGGGCGCCGGGGGCATGAGCGGCATGCCGCACCTCGCCGCGTCGAGCCCGTGGTCGAAGGACGCCGAGCTCGCCCGCCGGCTGTGGGACGCGTCCGAGCAGCTGACGGGCGTGGTCTACCCGGCCTGATCCGCGGAGCGGCCCGCCCGACGGCCGATCGACCGGGCGGCCACGCGGCGCACGACGAGCGGCTGCACGAGGGCGAGCGCGACTCCCCCGAGGCCGAGCGCGACCCAGGTGCCGGCCACGCCGATGCGCGCCAGCAGCTGGGTGCCGAGGAGCGGTCCGACCATCGCGGCGATGCCCCAGCTCACGCCGTACGCCGAGAGGTAGCGGGCCCGGGAGGCGACCGGCGCCAGGGCGACGACCAGCGCGGGCGCGCGTCCGAGCAGGAGCAGGTCGCCGACGCTCCACACGACGGCGGCGGCCGCCAGCCCGAGCGGACCGCCGGCGGAGCCGGTCACGGCGAAGCCGGTGCCCAGCAGCGCGAAGCCGAGCGCCATGGCGGGCCCCGGACGGAGACGCGACAGGGGCACGCTCCGGAGCAGCGGCTGGCCGAGCACCACGACGAGCGCGGAGAGCGCGAACAGCAGGCCGGCCCGCGACGGCTCCGTCCCCCGCGCCGCGAGGGTCAGGGGCAGGAGCACGTCGAGCTGGAGGTAGAGGATCGCGAAGCCGGTGCCCGAGGCGAGCATGCCGAGGAGGACCGGATCGCGCCATGGCGACCGCGCGGCGCTGTCGTCGGCCATCGCGCCGCCGTCGGCCGCCCCGCTGCGCGTGCGAGAGTCCGCAGCCCGATCCGCCGACCCCCTCGGTCCCGCGGCCGGGGCCGGCAGGCCGAGGCGCACCAGGGCAGCGCAGGCGAGGCAGCTCGCCGCGTCCGCCACGAAGAGGAGACGGAGGTCGACGCCGCCGACGGCCGTGGCGAGGACGCCCGCGACGACGCCCGCCGCGGCGAGGCACGCCGCCAGCATCCCGTACGCCGCGACCCGGTCCCCGTCCCCCTCGACGAGGTCCGCGACGAGGGCCTGGCTGGCCGGCTCGTAGAGCTCGAAGGACAGCCCGAGGAGCACCGCCGCCACGGCCGCCGTCCGCAGGTCGGGCGCTGCGGCCAGCGCCAGCTGGCAGACCGCCGTCAGCACGAGGCCCGTCACGATGGCGGTCCGCCGCCCCACGGCGTCCGCCAGCCGGCCGCCCAGCAGCCGGGACGGGATCGTCGCCGCGCCGAAGAGCGCCACCACGGCGCCCGCCGCGGCGACGGAGGCGCCCATCTGCCCGGTCAGCACGACCGCGAGGAACGGCAGGGTGGCCGCGCCGAGCCGGTTCACGCTCCGGGCCGCGATGAGGACGCGCACGGGCCGCGGCAGCGCGCTCCATGCGGCGAGGTGACCCGCGCCCACCGTCCGCAGGGCGCGGGCGATGCCGCTCCGCGCATCGCGTCCCGTCATCCCGCTCCCCGTCTCGCGGCTCCACGTCGGCGGCCGGTGCCACGGTAGGGGCATCCGCCGTCGTCGCCGCGGCCCGTCCCCCACCCTGGCGCGCCTGGCCGATCCGCGGTCGCGCCCGGGTCCCACCCGGCCGCATTCCCTATGGTGGGGACATGAGCCTCGACGCCGACCGCCCCTGGGTACGCAGCTACGCGGACGGGGTGTCGGCGGACATCCCGCACGTCGTCGGATCGCTCGTCGACATGGTCGAGCGCAGCATCCAGCGGCACGCCAAGGCCGTCGCGCTGGAGTTCTTCGGGCGCGAGACGACCTATCGGGAGCTCGGCGACTTGATCAGCCGCGCCGCGGAGGGACTGCGCAAGCTCGGCGTGAAGAAGGGCGACCGCGTCGCGCTCGTGCTGCCCAACTGCCCGCAGCACGTGATCGCGTTCTACGCGGTGCTGCGGCTCGGCGCCATCGTCGTCGAGCACAACCCGCTCTACACGCCGCGCGAGCTCCGCCACCAGTTCGAGGACCACGGCGCTCGCGTCGCGATCGCCTGGAACACCGTCGTGGGCACGATCCAGGACATGCCGCGCGACGTGCCCGTCGACACGATCGTCTCCGTCGACCTGCCGGCCGCCATGCCGCTCGCCATGCGCCTCAAGCTCCGCCTGCCGGTACCCGCGGCCCGACGCGCCCGGGCCGCGATCACCGCGCCCGTCACGGACACCGTCACGTGGGAGCAGCTCGTCGACCACCGCCGCATCGCCGCCTCCCGCCCCCGGCCGGCGCTCGACGACGTGGCGATCCTCCAGTACACGAGCGGCACCACGGCGAGCCCCAAGGGCGCGATCCTCACCCACCGCAACCTGCACGCCAACGCGATGCAGGGCCGCGCCTGGGTGCCGGGCCTCGCCGACGGCGGCGAGACCGTCTACGGCGTGCTGCCCATGTTCCACGCCTACGGCCTCACGCTCTGCCTCACCTTCGCCATGGCGATCGGCGCCCGGCTGGTGCTCTTCCCGAAGTTCGACGTGGACCTCGTGCTCGCCGCCGCGCGGAAGCACCCGCCGACGTTCCTGCCCGCCGTGCCGCCCATCTACGAGCGCCTGGCACGCGGAGCGAAGGAGAAGCGGGTCGACCTCACGGGCGTCCGCTTCGCGATCTCCGGGGCCATGAACCTGCCCGTCGCCACCGTCGAGCTGTGGGAGGGCCTCACGGGCGGCTACCTCGTCGAAGGCTACGGCCTCACGGAGACGTCGCCCGTCGCGCTCGGCAACCCCATCGGCCCGTCCCGGCGGCCCGGCACCGTGGGCGTCCCGTTCCCGAGCACCGAGGTGCGCGTCGTGGATCCCGAGGACCCGACGGTCGACCGCGCCCCCGGCGAGGAGGGCGAGCTGCTCATCCGCGGCCCGCAGGTGTTCCAGGGCTACTGGCGCCGCCCGGACGAGTCGCGCGCCGCGCTCCTCGAGGGCGGCTGGTTCCGCACGGGCGACATCGTGCGCGTCGACGCCGACGGCTTCACGACCATCGTCGACCGGATGAAGGAGCTCATCATCACGGGCGGCTTCAACGTCTCGCCCAGCGAGGTCGAGGACGTCGTGCGCGGCGCCCCCGGCGTGCAGGGCGTCGCCGTGGTCGGTCTCCCGTCGGCGGATGGCGGCGAGGACGTCACGGCCGCGGTCGTGCTGGATCCCGGCGCGACCCTCGACGAGGCCGCGATCCGCGCCTACTGCCGCGCGCACCTGACCGCCTACAAGGTCCCGCGCCGCGTCGTGCGGGTCGACGCGCTGCCGACCTCCCTCATCGGCAAGGTGCTCCGCCGCCAGGTGCGCGAGGAGCTGCAGCGCGAAGGCTGACCGCCGCCTGGCAGGTCCCGGCCGCGACGCCTCCGCGGGGCACCGCGGTCCTACGGTGGACAAGCACGTTTCGTGCACCAACCATCGAAGGAGCGCAATGACCAGAGGCATCGCCGTCGTCACGGGAGGATCCGCGGGACTGGGACGGGCCACCGTCCGGGAGCTCGCGGACCGCGGCTGGGACGTCGCCGTCCTCGCGCGCGGCGAGGACGGGCTCGCGGGAGCCGTCGCCGACATCGAGGCGCGCGGACGCCGCGGCCTCGGGATCTCCACCGACGTCGCCGACCGCCTGGCCGTCGAGGCCGCCGCCGACCGCGTGGAGGACGAGCTCGGCCCCATCGACCTCTGGGTCAACGACGCCATGGTCGGCGTCTTCGGCGAGTTCCTCACGACGGACCCCGCCGACTTCGAGCGGGCCACGGCGGTCAACTACTTCGGCTTCGTCAACGGCACGCGCGCCGCGCTCTCCCGGATGGTGCCGCGCGACCGGGGCCACGTGATCCAGGTCGGCTCCGCGCTCGCCCACCGCGGGATCCCGCTGCAGGCCGCGTACTGCGCCGCGAAGCACGCCGTGCAGGGCTTCACCGAGTCGGTGACGACCGAGCTGATCCACAACGAGAGCGCCGTGAAGATCTCCACGGTCGACATGCCCGCCCTCAACACGATCCAGTTCAACTGGGTCAAGTCGCAGCTGCCGCACCACCCGCAACCGGTGCCGCCCATCTTCGAGCCCGAGGTGGGCGCGCAGGCCATCGCCGCGGTCGCCGAGAAGCCGAAGCGCCGCAACTGGGTCGGCGAGCCCACCGTGATGACCGTGCTCGGGAACCGCTTCGTGGCGAACTGGCTCGACGGCTACCTCGCGAAGACGGGCTACTCCGGCCAGCAGGCCGAGGACAAGACGCAGCCCATGCTCACGACGAACCTCTACACGCCCACCGCGGGCGATCACGGAGCGCGCGGCATCTTCAGCGACCGGGCGCGGATGACGAGCCCGCAGGTCTGGATCATCCGCAACCGCGCCACGACCGTCGCGATCGGCGCGGGCGCCCTCCTCTCCGGCGTCGTCGCCGGGGTCGCCGCGCTCCGGCGCCGATAGCCTCGACGCATGGGTGACATCGACGCGATCGTGGTCGGATCGGGACCGAACGGCCTGGCCGCGGCCGTGACGATGGCCCGGGCCGGCCTCTCCGTGCAGGTGCACGAGCGGGCGGACACCGTCGGCGGCGGCAGCCGCACGGCCGAGCTCACTCTCCCCGGCTTCCACCACGACATCTGCTCGGCCGTGCACCCGATGGCGCTCGCCTCCGGGTTCTTCCGCGCCTTCCAGCTCGACCGGCGGATCGACCTCGTCGTGCCGGAGATCTCCTACGCGCATCCGCTCGACGGCGGTCGCTCGGGCATCGCCTACCGCGACATCGACCGCACCGCCGACGCGCTCGGCGTGGACGGCCGGGCGTGGCGGCAGCTGATGGGGCCGCTCGCCGCATCCGCCGACCGCGTCGCCCAGTTCACGAACGGCCCGCTGCTCCAGGTGCCGCGCCACCCGCCGACCGCGATCCGGCTCGGCCTCCGCGCGCTCGAGCAGGGCTCCCCCGTCTGGAATGCGCGGTTCCGCGGCGACGTCGCGCCGGCCATGTTCACCGGCGTGGCCGCCCATGCGATCCAGACCATGCCGAGCGTGTCGACCGCCGCCGCCGCGCTCTCCCTCGGCGCGTACGCCCACGCCCGCGGCTGGCCGGTGCCGGTCGGCGGCAGCCAGTCCATCGTCGACGCCATGATCGCCGACCTGCGTGCCCACGGCGGCGAGGTGATCACGGGATCCGAGGTCCGCCGGCTCCGCGAGCTGCCCGCCGCCCGCGCGGTGCTGTTCGACACCAGCGCGCGCGCCCTCGCGCGCATCGCGAGCGATCGCCTGCCCGCCGGCTACCTCCGCGCCCTCCGCCGCTTCCGCTACGGCAACGCGGCCTCCAAGGTCGACTTCGCGCTCTCCGGTCCCGTGCCGTGGACGGATCCCGAGCTCCGCCGCGCGGGCACGCTCCACGTCGGCGGCACGCGCGCGGAGATCCAGGCCGCCGAGCGCGACGTGGCCGCGGGGCGGCACAGCGACGATCCGTACGTGCTCGTGGCGCAGCCCTCCATCGACGATCCCGGCCGCGCGCCCGCGGGGAAGCACGTGCTGTGGGCGTACACGCACGTGCCCGCGGGATCGACGGTCGACCAGACCGAGGCGATCACGCGCCAGATCGAGCGCTTCGCCCCCGGATTCCGCGACCTCATCCTCGCCTCCTCCAGCATCGACGCGGTCGGCATGGAGGAGCACGACCCCAACTACATCGGCGGCGACATCGCGGCCGGCGCCGCGAGCGTCTGGCAGCTGCTGGCGCGTCCGGTGCTGTCGCCGGACCCGTGGCGCACGCCGACCGCGGGCGTCTACCTCGCGTCGAGCTCGGCGACGCCCGGCCCGGGCGTGCACGGCATGGCCGGGTACCAGGCGGCGCGGAGCGCGCTGCGGCACGAGTTCGGGATCACGCGGGGGCCGGACCTCTCGTCGTGATCCGCCGGCTCCCGGCCTAGCCGCGCCAGCGCCCCACGTGCTCCCACGCGCCGAACATCGGGACGATCTCGTACATCTCGTCGACCGGCACCTCCCGGTACTCCCGCACCTCGACGTCGTCGCGCACGCAGTCGGTGCGGGTCCAGCGCCCGCATTCGTCCTCGCGGTACTGGAACTTCTCGATGAGCACGGCGTCCTTCCGTCGCAGGTATCCCTCGACGGCCGGGTAGTGGTGCTCCACCACCTGGCTCTTGAACAGCTGGTCGCCAGTGCGCGTGAGGCTGAAGCTGTACCGGATCCGGTGCCATTCATCGAGGTAGCGCGCCTTGATGCACGCGGCGTAGGGCATCACCTCCAGCAGGAAGTCCGGCGGCGTCGTCACGTCACGGCCGTCGTGCCAGGCGGCCACGGTGAACCAGTTGGCGGGCCCGGGGACCCGCGCCGCGTACCGCAGCCAGGCCTCCTCCTCGGTCATCACGTCGATGGGCCGGCCCCTGCCGTGGTGCCACCGCGCGCAGTACACGTAGATCACGTCACCGCTCCCCCGGCTCGGGCTCATGGACCCTTCCTCGCGCGTCGCGCACGATGACGTCCTGCTCCCGCGCGTGCTCGAGGAACGCGGGCGGGAGGCGCCGACGTTGCACGGGGAGCTCCAGCACGAGGTCGCCGTCGAGCTCGCCCACGCGGTCGCCCGCCTGACCGGGGTGGTACAGGGCCACCAGATCGTCGATCAACGCCCGGGCCTTCTCCGCGGACAGCCGACCGATCTGCACGCGCGGCTTCGAGATGATCTCCTGATCCGACATGTAGGTGTTCACGACGAGCGTCGCCTGCAGGGCCCGCTGCCACGGCCGGCGGAAGCCGGCGGGGAGCGGCGGCACCAGCGACGGGGCCGGCGACGGCGCCATCACGCCGTCCTCGAGGAGCACCGAGTTGAGGATGCGGCCCTCGACCGTGCGGATGATCACGCGCTTCTCGGTCGCCTCATCGAGGAGGGGCTGGGGGACGACCTCCGCCTGGGCCGCGATCTCGAGGACGGGCCTGCCGCCGATCGGCGCCGCCTCCCGCGCGACCCCGAAGCCGGAGTGGTAGTCCTGCGCAGGGGGTGGGAAGTCCATGGTGATGAGCGCTCCTCGGTGGTCCGGGAGACGGGCGGGTCTCCGGTGCTCAGGGTGGCCGAAGCGCCGTGACGGCGTCGGTCGGATCCCCAGGAATGGACCGCATGCGGCCCTCGACTGCCTGCACACCGCGAGCGGCTCGGCTGGGTCACCGTCGGACCCCATCGCCCACGAACCTTTGAAGGGGATCGACTCGCATGACCGCAGCGATGCTCTAGCGCGACCTCACATCAGTGCTCGACGTGCACGCGGAGCCAGTCCGATCGGTTCGATCGCCCTTCACACCATGCGCCTTCGTCTACTCGCTGATGCGCGTGATCACCAGCGACCGAACTTCCCCAACGACTCCCAGGCACCGAACTCGGGTACCGGCTCCCAATGCTTCGACACGTCGACATCGCGGTATTCCGACACGTGCGTCAATGGATCAGAATCGTCCATCACGACCTCCTTGGCGTACCCATCGAGCTTATACAGGTATTGCGCGACGTAAATCGCCTCATCGAGGCCATGATGCTGAGGCTTTCCGGGATACCTGTGCTCCGTCCCGTGGCTCATGAAGAGCGAATCATGCAATGGCGTGAATCCGTAGCCATATCGCTCATTGCAGTACGGATCGAGGAACTTCACATTGATATACGACGCTCCGGGTAGAACTTCCAACAGATATTCGGGCGCCACTCCCTCTACGCCCGGATGCTTTGAAGCAAAGACCGAGAACCAGTGATGCGGTTCCGCGACCTCACCCCTGAAGCGCCGCTCCGCCTCTTCTTCAGAGATCGGATCATCCGGCGTTCGCGACGCGGTGTCCCATCGGTGGCAGTATTCGTAGTCCATGAATACACCACTCTCAATGTAAAAGCACGCTTGGCGTTGCACTCGGTGAATCTGGACCCATGGCAGCATAGGGCTCCTCGCCTGAGCCGACTGCGTGCCTTAAGTTTGGAATGCGTAACAGGCTCAGCACGCGCCACGACAATGGCGCTGAATCGCGCCATGACGGTGGGGACTTGTTTATTCCATTCATCGATCAGATGCAGCCATGCGCTGTAATATTCCGCGGTCGGGTGCAATTTATGCGCTCACGCGACACGTAACGCTTTCACCTGCTCGAGCACCGTGAGTGGCAATGTGACCGTTCAGCGAAGGCGAACCAATGCACTCCAGTGACCGAATTCGGGGATAGGCTCCCAGTTGGCCCGAAGATCCACATCCCGATATTCCATCGTCTCAACGGTGGCCTTTTGTAGATCACGAATCGCCCGCTTCATTGTATTATCCTTCGGGTCGAATTGGATAGTTTCTACTTGCACGGCTTCATTCAAGCCCATGTATCGATCCGCATCTGGATACCGGCGCTCTGAAACCTGAGCAAGAAAAAGACGTTCATCGAGATTCTTGAAATTGTACGTCAGGCAGCTCCTATTAAATTGGTCGAGAATTCTAGTACGCACATGTGCCGCAAACGGAAGCACTTCAAGAACGCCCATCAGCACATCTTCATCGCTAACTGCGCCGATGCTGAACCATCCCCCCATCCCCGGCTGCTCCCCGGTATAAATACTACGGGCCTCGCTCACAGTAAGTTCACCGTGTGGCGCTCGCCGCCTATCACTCCACCGGTTGCAGTAGATGTATCTCATGTGAATTTCCGATCTTCAGGCTCGCTCAATACACATATCCTAGTGTGTCACGGATGATAACAGGCGGCTCCAAGCCGGCCGCGTACTCGAGGACTTCCATAGGAACTGGATCGATCTGCGGCGGGATTTGCAGGATAAGGGCTCCGTCGATGTACTCATCGGTTCCGGCAATTCGCGTTCCTGGCGGGTACTTTATCACGGCTTCGCGAAGATACGCCTGCACGCTCCTGATGTTGATGCGACTAAGTTGTGTAAACTTACGGGAAATAATCTCGCTCTCTTTGAGGTACGAATCTACTATTACAATCTTTTCCCGGATATTCGTTACCACACCCTCAGACGAGGTGACCTGCTTCGCCTCCACATGAACCAGGCGCAACTCATTATCGCCATGCTCGAGGTGATTCAGGTAATTAAATTCCTGCCCCTTAAGCAAGGGTATTCGCCAGGGGTCCGTGTTGGGATCCGCTAGCTGCGCTCTCACTAATTCCAGACCCCTGAGCTTGGGTGTGGCGCCCACATCGTCAGTCGACTCCCCCGGTGGCAAGCTGTCTTTCTCCATCGGGCTGTCATGTCGCCCGGAATCTTCTACACCGTGTGCGCTTCGGTCCTCGGTGGACTCGATAGTTGAGTGATCGTCGCTGTGTGGCAAGTGCCCCTGAGTCGACCCGTCTGGACCCGCGAGCGCATGTTGCGCTCCGGAGAAGTCTTGTTGATGGCCAAATGTCGGAGAACTGAGCCGCCGCCCGCCCCCTGGACTCATATCTCCGAACACGTCAATGTTACCGCTCTTCGCGACCAGTTCACCATCCGAAACTTGGGGTTTCCAAGGCTCAGAAGATGAGTCAACCGTCTCGGCGGTGCGATCAATCCGTGGCCCCTTATCGGCCAGGGCAGCATCGATCGGTCCTCCGAAATCTCGAGACGATATTGAATCCTGCTTTTGGGGGCCACCATCACCGCCTACACCCCGTTGGGTAGATCGCGCTGCCTCGGAGACTGCTTCCGATGCCGCATCGTGATTTATATTGAGACGTACACCCGTCGGCACCCGCATCCCGTCCGGCGTCACCATGTGCTCTACGCGAACGCTCACCTTCGGCACCCGCGCCAGCAGATCCCGGAACCCCGTCACGGATCCCGACACCGACGACGCCGCACCCCGGGACATCGCCGCCACGAGATCCCCGACCCGTCCCGACACCGCGCCGGTGCCCCTGAGCACACGCCCTAGCCCCGATGATGCCTCCCCCGCACGAGCCGCATCGGCGGCACCCTCGGCACCCATCTCCGTGGCGCGCGCCCCGAACCGCAGACCGCGCGCACCGCTCGCCAGGACCTTCAGCCCCGCACCCGCCTCCGCGCCCGGCATGAGCACGCTCCCGACGTTGAACTCCAATCCGCCCAATGCCCGACCCGGGTTCGTCTTCCAGGCCTCCTCGCTTCCGAGGAACCCCTCCACCACCTGCCCCCTCTGCGCCCGGAATCTCGGCGCCAACGTCTTCAGTAGATCCGGAGCGCCCTCGCCGGGATCCGTGAGAGGCGAAGGCAGCACAAACGTCGTCACCAGGTAGACGGATGCCGCGGCTCCCCGCCACGAGTTGAGCGCGAGGTCCCCGTCGAATGCCTTTCGGGTGTGGGCGTTGAAGCCGACCATGGCCAGCCCACCCTTCACCGACTCTCGGAAGGCATCCTGCGCGCCGTGCGCCTGCGCCTCCTGGCAGGACCGCTCCTTCATCGTCCCGAAAGGCAGCACCGTCCCGATGCTCGTGTCCAAGGCGGCTGGCGCGGCCGGCCCTTGCCCTGCTCCGCGGGACAGCCAGTACATGGGGGAATCCAGCCCGGAGAGCGCGGCCACGCACGTGTCGCGGGCGTGCGCCAGCGCATCCACCTGCGCCGCGACGCGCCGCATCAGGTCGTTGTTCCTGTCCGCGAACTCCGGGATGTAGTCAAAGATCTTCGTGCCCTCAGCCGTGGTGCCGACGACACTCGTGATGAACTGCTCGGCCTCGCCCGTGAGCTGCAGCAGCTCCGGCTTGATCCGGTCCACCTCGTCCGCGAACGCGGTGAGCGCGTGGGACGCTGCGAGGAACACCGCGCTCAGCGACTCCGTGCCCGTCTTCACCGGCGCCATCGTCTCGATGAGGCTCGGGGCCTCGGGTGCCCGGTACGAGGCCGAGATGCCCGACCACTTCGACACCACGTCAGCGCCGTGCGTGGTCACCGCCGTGGATGCGGAGGTGAAGCTCGCAGCGGCACGGCGGATCAGATCCGCGTCGAGACCCGCGCCGGGGATCGCGAACGGGTCGATGTACCCGTCCGCACGGCGGCCGGAGTATCCGCCGGAGTCGCTCGGCATCATCGCTGGACGCCCGACCGTTCGGTGAACCAGCTGAAGTCGCCCGAGCCCGCGGATTCCACCGCGTGCGTCTGCGCCGCCCGCACGTCTTCCGACATGGTGTCGTCGGCCGCGACGTAGTCCGCCGTGGCGGTGGACACGCCGAGCAGGCACGCCGAGATGCGGTTGCCCACGGTCGTCATCCTCGGTGCCTCCCGTTGCAGGAGCGCCGAAACGGCGGTCGCGACCTCGACGCAGTCCGACGTGCCGTTCGTGACGTCCGTCTCCGCGGATTCCAGGCTCGAGAACGCCTCCACGAGCGCCCCGGCCGCGTCCTGCACGTCCTTCACGACGGCCGACACCCCCGCGGGGTCAATGCTGTAGCTCGACATCCGATCCACCGTGCCCTTCTGTGCTCAGTCGATGCGCGTGACCGTCCGCCGCGGCGGCGATCGCGGTGATGAGCGCCCCGGCGTCTCCCGGTCCCCAGCCGCGCGCGTGCGCCTCCGTCCAGTGCCTGTCCTGTTCGACGCCGACGCCGAGGATCCGCACGGCGTCGCCCGCGTGCTCGAGCGGCCGGGAGCCGGTCACGGTGAGCTGCCCGCCGCGCAGGTTCGAGAGGAGCACCGCTCCCCTGTCCCACAGCGAGGCGATCCGGAGGTCCGGATCCGTGGCAGCTGCCCCGACGACGCACTCGCCGACGGTGACGGGCCGGGGCGAGAGGATCACCCACTCGCCGTTCACGGGGTCTCCCCCGCCAGGGCCGAGACGACGGTCTCCGGCCCGAAGGCGCGGAGCGCGGTCTCGAGGTCGGCCCAGGCCGGCGCCGGTCCGCTCCCGAACTGCAGGAGCAGGGACGGCGTGCGCGGATGCCCGATGCGCGTCAGCACGCCGGCGGCCTCCAGGCCGGCCGTGGGGAAGGCCCAGTCGCGGACCGCGCGCGGGCCCACGAGGGCCGCGCGCGGCTCGACCGCGTGCGGGGGGTCGGCGGAGAAGGTCAGGTCCTCCGCCCCCTCCATGGCGACGGCGAAGGCGAACTGGATCTGGGCGACGCCGTGCAGACGTCGCATCAGCCGGGCAGCTCCCTCCCCGGGGATCGCGCCGCGTACCACCAGCTTCGTCTCCTCGTAGATCCCCGAGGGCGCCTGCCAGGCCCGGAGGGTGCCGCTGGCTCCCGACCCGTGGACGACGATCCGCGAGACGTCCGGCAACCGTCCGCGCACCCACTCGGTCATGCCCCGCGGCGACCAGTCCGACGCCGCGGGCTCGACCGCGCCCCAGCCCTCCAGCCGGGTTCCCGTCTCCGAGGCGACGACCTCGGCGACGCGTCCCGCCTCGAACGCGGACGCGTCCACGTACCGGGCGCTCACGGTGACCTGCGTCCAGGCGGCGGACGCGCCGTCGCGACGGCGCTCCCCCGCGGCCGCCGCCGCCGTCCACGCCTCCGACGGACCGGCGATCAGCGTGTCCGTGCCGGCGAGACGGAGCCCGTCGCCGGCGGAGACGGCCCATCGGCCGTCGAAGAGCCGCAGCGCCTGCAGCATCGCGAACGTGAGCCGCGTCTGCGGTGGCGTCACGATCAGCACGCGCTTCGCGGCTGCCCCCGCGTCGGCCAGGAGGCCGGACCGGAGGGCGCTGAGGTGCAGGATCCGCGCGGTGCTGCGGATGACGAGGAAGCCGTCACCCATCTCCTCGATGAGGGGATGGGTGACGGCCGGTGTCGCATCCGCGACGGTGTCGCTCATGCGGTGACGCTCGACGCCTAGCCGATGGCGTCGACCGCCGCCTTCCCGCGCGACATGGCCGTCTGCGCGGTCTCGTCGTTGCGTGCCATCGCCTGGCGGAGCGCGTGGATGATGTCCCGCACCTGCTGGGCGACCGCATTCCAGCGGGCCTCCTTGGCCGCGTACTCCGTGGAGACGCCGTCGGCCTGGTAGTCGGCCATGGCGGCCTTCACGTCGGAGTCGCGCTGGTCGAGCAGCGACTCCAGGTGGCTCGCGACGGCCTGGAACTCGTCCTGGGCCGACTGGGATGCCGCGATGTCGTAGTCGCGGCGGTCTGCGCTGTTCCCGCTCATGTTCGTCGGATCCCTTCTCTAAGCCCGGCCGGAGAAGCGGGCGGAGTCGAAGCCCGCCCCGCTCTGCGCCGCGCGCGTCTGGTCCGACATGTCGGAGTCGCCCTGCTGGAAGGCCGTGTCCTGGCCCTGGATGCCGCCGAGCACCGCGGCCAGCGCCGCGTTCAGCTCGGTGGCGATGGAGTCCGTGTGCGCCTTGAACTGGTCGAACGCCTGGCGCCCCGCGCCGTTGAAGCGGCCCTCGAGCGGTGCCGCCGACTGCTCCAGCCGGCGCACGAGCGCGCCGAGGTCCTCGTGCGACGAGCTGGTCCGCTGTCCCAGCTGCGTGAGGGTGGATGCCCCCATCGCGAATTTCATGCCCATGTACCGCTCCTCTCAGCCACGCGGATGCCGCGCGCTGCTCGCCGATGCGACCGGACGACAGCCGTCCGATCGCACCGGATGGTACCCCCGATCCGGGGGCGCGGGAACGGTTAACAGAGGTACGGATTCTTGACGCTAGGATCGCGCTGGCTCGGGCGTCGGGCCGGTACCCGCTGGGAGGCATCGATGGCGCATGCGCTCCTCGGCGCGGTCACCTGCGGACGGTGCGGTGCGCGCGTCGCCGTGGCCGTCTCCACCTGCGCCCGCTGCGCGTCACCCCGCCTCGACGCCGCGCCGGGCACGGCGACCGGCCCCTACCAGGGCATGCTCATCGGCGTCGTCCCCGCCCCGGCCGGACGGCGGTATGCCGCCCGGGCGATGGACGCGGTCCCGCCCGCGGCCCTCCTCGCGGCGGCCGTGATCGGCGCCGGCGACGCGCGCTGGCCGGTGCTCGTCGTGCTCCTCCTCGTCGGAGCGGCATTCGCCGTGCTGACCGCGAACGCCGCGTCCTCGCTCCGCAGCGGCCAGACGCTCGGGCGACGCCTCCTCCGGCTCCGGACGGTCGACGACCTCTCCGGCGCGCCGCTCACCGCCATGGACCGGTTCGGCCGGATCCCCCGGCTGCTGCGACAGCGCACGACCGTGACCGCCGACCTCCGTGCCGGACGGGACCCCCTCGGGGTCGCCCGGCCCCCCGCCGACGCGCTCGGCGACGACGTGGCAGACGACGACGCCGGTCCGACCGTGGACGAGGCCGTCCGCCGTGCCCATCGCCGGACGACGTCGATCCGGGTCGAGGCGCCCGCGCCGACGGGAGCCGCCCTCGTGCTGGACTCCGGCGAGCGGCTCGCCGTCACGGAGCCGCTGGTCGTGGGCAGGAAGCCCGAGGCGCAGGTCGACGGCGTGACGCACGTCGTGCACACGTGGACCGACCTGTCGCGCACCGTCGCCAAGTCCCACGCGCTGTTCGCGTGGTCCGGCTCGAGCATGTGGATCACCGACCTGGGCAGCCTCTCGGGCACCGCCGTCATCACCCCCGAGGGCGAACGCCGTCCTCTGGTCGCGGGCGTGCCGACCGCGGCGAGCGTCGGCTGGACCGTCGAGCTCGGCCGCCGCCGCATCGTCATCGAACCGGACGCCCCCGAGGCCACCGCCTCCGAGTCCCCGACGGCCGTCCCGGACGCGACCGACGCGAGCCCGGCGGACGCCGTGTCCGACCCCGGACTCCGCTCCCGCACCGGCTCCCGTCCCCCGACCGCGGCCCCGTCCCCGGCCGTCGCCCCCGCACCGACCCCCACCGAGAGGACGGCGCCCCGTGCCGACTGATCCCGACGTCATCCTCCTGGAGACGATCCGCACCCACCGCTCCCGGCTCCGGTCGGCGTTCATCTTCGGGGAGCTCACCGAGCGCCGAATCGTGGACGACAACTCGAAGCGGTTCATCGCCAGCGTCGTGGTCGCGGCCGTCGTCTGCGCGGGCTGCGTGGGCGTCTCGTTCGTGGGGCACCTGCTGGGCGCAGCACCCGCGGGCGGACTCGGCGGCGTCGTCTCCACCCCGGTGCCCAGCCCGTGAGCACCTTCACGCGCGTCACCGTCCTCGGCTCGCACCGCCGCGTCGACCTGGTCGCCCCGAGCGACGAGGCCGTCGCCGCCCTGATCGCGCAGCTCGTCGAGCTGCTGGGCGAGCGGACGGAGTCGGCGGCCCGGCCGATGACGCTCATCCGCGCCTCCGGCGACCAGCTCGGCGCGGAGGAGTCCCTCGACGACCAGGGCGTCCTCGCCGGCGACGTCCTCCGGCTCGTGCGCGTGGACGACGCGCCGGCGCCGCCCGAGGTCGCCGACGTGACCGACGTGGTCGCCGAGGCGCGCGACGACCAGGGCTCGCTGTGGGCGGACGTGCACCGCATCTCGGCGTGCTGCGTCGCGATCGCGCTGCTCGCGGGGGTCGCCGGTGCATCGCTCGTCTCCCCGGACGCCGTCCCGGAGCTCGGCGGCGGCGCGCTCCTCCTCGCGGTCGCGGCCGCGGTGCTCGGGCTCGTGGGGGCCGCGCGTCCCGCGCTCGTGCTCACGGCCGCGGCGGCCGGTCTGGCCGTGCCCGCCACCGTCGCGGCGGTGGACGCCTGGATGCCGGGGGGCGCCTCGCTGCCCGTGCTCGCGTTCGCGACCTCCGGAGCGGCCTGGCTCGTGGTCGGCGTCGGCATCGGGGTCGGCCTGCGTCGGCGCACGCTGCTGCGCGGGAGCGTCGTCGGGGTCGCCGCCAGCGCCGTCGCCCTCGGCGTCGACCTGCTCGGGATGACGGTGCCGCAGGAGTCCGCGGTCGTCGGCACGGCCGCCGTCGTGCTGATCGGCCTCCTCCCCTGGTACTCGATGACGGCATCCGGCCTCACGGGCCTCGACGACCTCGTCATCGCCGGCACGCTGTCCGACCGCGACACGCTCCGGAGCACGGTCGACGAGGCGTACCGGTCGCTCAGCTGGGCCAGCCTCGCCGCGGCGGTCCCGGCGGCCATCGCCGCCGGAGCGCTCGTCGGCACGACGGATCCGTGGCCGATCGCCCTCGGCGTGTGCCTCACCCTGGTCCTCGCCCTGCGCACGCGCGCCTTCCCGCTGGCCTGGCAGGCCCTGCCGCTGTGGGCCGCCGTCGCCGCGGTGATCGTGATCGCGGCCCTCGCCCACGGCTCCGAGCGCGACGCCGTCGCCGCGGGCCTCGGAGCGGTGATGCTCGCGTGCGCCGCGGTCTGCGTCGCGCGGCCGTCGCTCCAGACGCGCGCACGCCTCCGCCGGGTGGGCAACCGCGTCGAGACCCTCGCCGTCGTCGCGCTGGTGCCGTGCGTCATCGGCGTCTTCGGCGTGTACCCGTCCCTGCTCGGGACCTTCTGACGATGGGACGCCTGATCAGCTCGCTCGGCACCACGGCCCACATGCTCCTCACGAGCCCCGCCTCGGCCTTCCGCGAGGCGACGGAGGCGGACGCCGCCGTGCGCATCCCGCTGCCGGTCTCGCGCCGGGTGGGCTTCGCCCAGCTCGCCGGCGGGAGCGGCACCTCCGCCGCCGCCGCCGCGGTCGCCGCCGCCCTCGCCTCGCGTCGCGCCGGCGTCTCCCTCGCCGTCAACGCGTCGGGCGGATCCACGCACGTCCTGCGCCGCCTGCCGGCGGAGGACGCGGATCCCCGCGCCCGGCGCGACGCCCTCCCCACCACGCTGCGACAGGCCGCGGCCGACCTCGCGTTCCCCCTCCCCCGCCTCGCCGCCCTCGACCTGCAGCGCCGGGACCGGCCGACCACCGCCGCGGAGGCCCGCACCTGGTTCGACGAGGTGAACCCCATCTCGCGGTTCTTCGACCTCGTCGTCACCGACTGGGGCGTGCGACCGGCCGCCGCCGACCTCGCGCTCACGGCCCTCGCCAGCCACGTGCTGTGCCTCGTCTGCCGGGCGGAGCGACACGCGCTGGAAGATGTCGTGGCCATGGTCCCCGCCCTCCGCGCCGAGCCCGACCCTCCGCGCATCGTGATCGTGAGCGTCGACGTCGGCGCGCGCGGCCGGCACGACGCACGCGACGTGATCGCGCGCGAGGTCGGCGTCCCGCTCATCGGCATGCCCTACGACGCCGCCTGGTCCACCGCCATCCCCACGCCGAGCCGGCGCCTGTCGCTCGCCTCGCGCACCGCCGTGCTCCGGCTCGCGAGCACCGTCATGGGGGAGGCGGTCGCCTCGCTGCCGTCCAACCGGGCGCCGTCCAACGGCGCGCCGTCCGACCGACCGGCCGACGACGCGCGCTCGGCGGCCGTCGCGTGAACCGCCTCGTCCACCGGCCGAGCCGCGTCACGCGCCCGCTCGAGCAGCCCGAGCAGGAGGCGCTGGCCGCGCCGCCCGCCATGCAGGACGGACCGCAGGGCGGCTTCCCCATCCAGTCCCTCATCCCCATCCTCGGCGCCACGGTCAGCGTCACGATGATGACGCTGCTCCGCGGCCAGCAGATCTACATGGTCATCGGCGCGCTCGTGCTCGTCGTGGCCGCGGTCGGCGGGCTCGCGATGGCGTTCACCCAGCGGAGCAGCTCCGCCCGGACGCGACGCGTCCAGAGGGAGCGCTACCTCGACTACCTGGAGCGCGTGCGGTCCCGCACCCGGGCGCGCGCCTTCGAGGCCCGGGAGCAGGCCGCCCTGCTGGACCCTGCCCCCGTCGCGCTCACCGAGATCGTGCGCGACCCGGCCCGCCTGTGGGAGCGGCGTCGCAGCGACGCCGACTTCCTGCGCGTGCGCCTGGGATCCGGCACGCGGCGCTGGCTCGAGCTGGCGCTCCCCCCGGAGGCGAACCCCGTCGAGCCGTACGACCCGATCATGGCCGCGGAGGCCGAGCAGGTCGTGGCGCAGCACGAGGTGGTGCGCGGGATGCCCATCACCGTCGACCTCGCGGGAGCCGGGCACGTCTCCGTGATCGGGCCCCGGGACGACGTGCTGAACGCCGCGCGCGCCCTGATCGCGCAGCTCGCGGTCTTCCACGCGCCCGACGACATGGTGATGGCGCTCACGTTCCCCGAGCACGCCGCGTCGGACTGGCGCGGCGTCGACCGTCTCCCGCACCTCGTGGTGGAGGACGTCTTCGACGGCCCCGTGCCCGCGCGCCGCGTCGCCCCCACCCCGCAGGCGCTCCGCACGGTCATCGGCGAGGACCTCGCCGACCGCGCCCAGCTCGCCGCCACGGCCCGCCGCGGCGGTCTCGACCAGGGGCCCGCCGACATCCCGCGGCTCGTGGTGTTCATGGACGACTACGGCAGCATCGCGGGGTCCCTGCCCGTGCCCGACGCCGAGCTCGACCTCCGCGACCTGCGGATCACGATCGTCCACCTGCTGAGCGACCGGCTGCACGAGCCCTCGGACGTGACGCTCCGCATCCTCGTCGGCGACGGATCGGCCGTCATCTCGGACGCGCGGCTCGCGCACCCCGTCTCCGAGGTCACACCCGACCGGATGCCGGTGGCGCTCCTCGACGTGCTCACGCGCGCCCTCGCTCCGCTGCGCCTCAGCATGTCGCGCAAGGACGAGGCGGAGTCCGCGCGGGCCATCGACATCTCCGAGCTGCTCGGGATCGGCGAGGTGAGCGCGCTCGACCCCGCCGTCACGCAGGCCCCGCGCTCCCCGCGCGACTTCCTGCGCGTGCCGGTCGGCCTCGACGACTTCGGCGAGCCGCTCCTGCTCGACATCAAGGAGGCCTCGCAGCTCGGCATCGGGCCGCACGGCCTGTGCGTCGGGGCGACCGGATCCGGCAAGAGCGAGTTCCTCCGCACCTTCGTGCTCGCCCTCGCGTCCTCGCACAGCCCCGAGGACCTCGCGATGATCCTCGTCGACTACAAGGGCGGCGCCGCGTTCGCGCCGTTCGCGAGCCTCCCGCACGTCGCCGGCCTCATCGACAACCTCGCCGACGACCCCCAGCTCACCCAGCGCGCCCGCGCGAGCCTCGCGGGCGAGGTGGTCCGGCGGCAGAAGATGCTCAAGGACGCGGGCAACGTCCCCTCCATCACCCACTACGCCGAGCTCCGCACCACCCGTCCCGACCTGCCCGGCATGCCGCACCTGCTGCTGATCATCGACGAGTTCGGCGAGCTCCTCACGGCCGAGCCGGACCTCATCGACCTGCTCATCCAGATCGGGCGCATCGGCCGCACGCTCGGCATCCACATGCTCCTGTCGAGCCAGCGCCTGGAGGCCGGCAAGCTGCGCGGCCTCGACACCTACCTGTCGTACCGGATCGCGCTCCGCACGTTCTCGGAGGCCGAGAGCAGCATGATCATCGACACCAGCGACGCCTTCCGGCTGCCCGCGGTGCCCGGCTACGCGTACCTGAAGTTCGACACCACCCTCCGCCGCTTCCGCTCCGGGTACGTCTCCGGGGCCATCGCCGCGTCGGATCCCGACCCCCAGTCCACGGGTGCCGACGCGCCCCGCGGGATGATCAGGCTGCCCACCTACAACGGCATCGCGACGCGCGAGAGCAGCCAGAGCGCCGAGGAGGCGCTCGCCCGTCCGGTCGTCGGCCGCGTCCTCGTCGACCTCGCCGTGGAGCGCATCCGCACCCGCGGCGAGCCCGTCGCCCCCGTCTGGCTGCCGCCGCTGCCGGAGCGGCTCACCCTCGCCTCCCTCGTCGACCGCGCCGACCAGCACCGCGCGCTCGCGGTGCCCGTCGGCCTCCTCGACGAGCCCGATCGCCAGCGCCAGGAGCCGTGGATCCTCGACCTCACGCGCAGCGGCGGCCACGCGGCGATCTTCGGCGCGCCGCAGTCGGGCCGCACCACCTTCCTCCGCACGGTCGTGGCCGGGCTCGCGCTCACGCACTCCCCCGACCAGGTCGCCGTCTACGGCCTCGACTTCTCCGGCGGAGGCCTGTCGCGCGTCGAGGGGTTCCCGCACGTCGGCGGCATCGCCACCCGGACGAGCCGCGAGAAGCTGCAGCGCGTCGCCGAGGAGATGCGCCGCATGCTCACGGAACGCGAGGCGGTCTTCCCCCGCCACGCGATCGACTCCCTGGCGACGCTCCGCCGCCTGCACGCCGAGGGCCGCGTCCCGGAGCTCGACGCGGCCGACGTGGTGCTGGTCGTGGACGAGGCCGGCGCCCTGCGCGGCGACCACGAGGACCTGGAGCCGGTCGTGCAGGAGCTGCTCCAGCGCGGCGGGTCGTACGGCATCCACGTGGTGCTGGCGCTCACGCGCTGGAACGACCTCCGCACGACCCTGCAGCCGTTCATCGGCACGCGCATCGAGCTGCGGCTCAACGACGCGCTCGAGTCGCTCGCCGGGCGGCGCCTCTCGGAGACGCTGCGCGCCGAGCAGCCGGGACGGGCGATCACCGACGACCGGCGGTTCGCGCAGATCGCCCTGCCGGTCCTCGAGACCGAGCCCGGCCTCGACGTGGGCGACGCGCTCGAGCGGCTCGCCCGCGACACCGCCGCGCGGTGGCAGGGATCGGGGGCGCGCGCCATCCGCCTCCTCCCGGAGAACCTCCCCGCCGCGCTCCTGCCCGACGCCGTCGAGGTGCCCGTCGCCGTGCCCGTCGGCCTCGCGCAGGAGACCATGCAGCCCGCGCTGCTGGACCACCGCGGTCCGGATCCGCACCTGCTCGTCTTCGGCGACCCGGGCGCCGGCAAGAGCAACCTGCTCCGGGTGCTCATCGACGGTTCCGTGCAGCGCAGCAGCTCGGACGAGCTCGTCGTCGCGCTCGTCGACTTCCGCGGCGCGCTGGCCGACGCGTGCCCCGACGACTACCTCGGCGGCTACGCGGGGGACGCCACGCAGGCCGGCGAGCTCATCACGGCGATCGCCGGGGAGCTGACGCGTCGACGTGCGGAGCACGACACCGCGGCGGCCCGGATCCTGCTGGTGATCGACGACCACGACATCGTGGCCGCCTCCGGCGCCGACGCCCTGCGCCCGCTCCTGCCGTTCATCGCGAGCGCGCGCGACCTGCGGCTCACCGTCGCCCTGGCGCGGCCGGTCGCGGGCACGTCGCGGGCGTTCTTCGACATCGTGCTGCAGTCCCTCCGCGACAACGGGGCGACGGCGGTCGTCATGTCGGGCGAACGGTCGGAGGGGCAGATCGTGCCCGGCATCCACGCCGAGCGCATGGTGCCCGGACGCGCCCGGGTCGTGCGTCGCGGCGCCCGCGCGCAGCTGATCCAGATCGCCCTGCACGAGGTCGCCGCCCCGGCGGAGGAGGAGATGGCCGCGCATGGCTGAGACGCCGAGCCCCCTCCTCCGCCCCCGCGAGCGCGCGGCCGTGCGCGTCGTCTTCGCCGGCACCTCGGGCGGCGTCGGCACCACGACGACCGCGGCGCTGGTGTTCGCGGCCCTCCAGGGCGGCACCGCCGGCGCGCCGACCCTCACCGACCACACGGGCGGGACGCTCGGGGGGCGTCTGCCGCTCGGCGACGAGGCCGGTGCCGTCGATGCGCGGCTGGTCCTCCACGACCTCGGCCCGCACGCCCGCGGCGAGGGCATCGACCTGCTCGAGTCGCCCGCCACCCTGCTGGCCATCACGACCGCGTCGACCCCCACCGGGATCGCGGCGGCCACGGAGCTGCTCACGGACATCACCGCCCGGTACGGGATCGAGGCGATGGCGCGCGTCACGATCGTCGCGAGCCGCACCAACGGACGCCACGACGTGCAGTCGGAGTCGCGCCGCCTGTTCGCGACCCACGGGCGCACCATCGTCTACGACATCCCCGACGACCCGGGGCTCGCGGTCGGCGGTCGCATCCCGGTCGCGCGCCTCCGGCGGCGCACCCGCGAGGCCCAGGCCCGGCTCGCGAAGCACCTCGACGACGTGGCCCGCCGGTTCCACCAGGCGCGCTCGAGCACGTGAGCGCGCGCGGTACGGCGGCCTCGCGCGGGTCGTCGTCCTCGGGCCGCTCCGGCAGACTGGTCCCATGTCCGTGACCCGACGCCGCATGACGTGCTCCCCCTCCGACGTCGCGGAGGTGGTGTCCGACGGCTGGCTGTTCCCCGCATGGGTCGTCGGCGCCTCGCGGATGCGCGCGGTCGACGACGCCTGGCCCGCCGTCGGCGCGAAGCTGCACCACTCGTTCGGCTCCTGGCCCGTCCTCCTCGACGACGCCACCACGATGCTCGAGTGGGACCCGCCGCGCAGGATGGTGATGCAGCCCAAGGGCTGGCCCGTCGGAGAGGCCCGGGTGACCCTCGAGGTGCGGACCCTGCCGGACGGCTGCGAGGTGCGGATGACCGAGGTGGCCGTGCGCGGACCCGGCCGGCTCGTCCCCGCGCCGATCATGGACCTGATGCTGCACGCCCGCAACGTGGAGACGCTCCGCCGGCTCGCGTACCTGGCCGAGGGGCGGCGCGCCGGCCGTCGGTGAGCCCCTGGCGTGCGCGCCTCGAGGGACGATGCCGCCGACCCCACCCGGTCGCCCGCGCGTCGCCGGCCGCGCGACCCCCGCGGCCTAGGGTGGACGCGTGAGCACCCCCACCGACCGGCCCTGGCTGGCCAGCTACGCGCCCGACGTCCCGCACGAGATCGACCTGCCGCAGGGGTCGCTCGTCGACATCGTCGACCAGTCCGTGCTCCGCTTCCCCGGCGGCACCGCGCTCGACTTCCTCGGCGCCGAGACGAGCTACGCCGAGCTCGGCGACCTCATCGCGCGGGCCGCGCAGGGACTGCACGACCAGGGCGTCCGCGCGGGCGACCCCGTCGCGATCGTGCTCCCCAACTGCCCGCAGCACGTCGTCGCGTTCTACGCCGTCCTCCGCCTCGGCGCCGTGGTCGTCGAGCACAACCCGCTCTACACGCCGCGTGAGCTGCAGCACCAGTTCGAGGACCACCGCGCCCGCACCGTCATCGCGTGGGACCGGTCGGTCGCGACCATCCAGGCGCTCCCGGACGGCGTGCGCCCCGAGCGCATCGTCTCCGTCGACGTCACGCGCGCCATGCCCCGCCGGACGCGTCTGCTGCTCCGGCTCCCCGTCCCGAAGGCTCGCGCCGCGCGTGCCGCCATCGCCGCGAAGGTCACCGGCACGACCCCCTGGGAGCGGATCGCCGCCGCCGCACCGCTGCCGGTCGACCACCCGCGGCCCGCCGCCGACGACCTCGCGGTGATCCAGTACACGAGCGGCACCACCGGGGCCCCCAAGGGCGCCGAGCTCACGCACCTCAACCTCAGCGCGAACGCCGCCCAGTCTCGCGCGTGGGTGCCCACCGTGCCGCGCGGCACGAGCGTCGTGTACGCCGTGCTGCCGATGTTCCACGCGTACGGCCTCACCCTCTGCCTCACCTTCGCGATGAGCATGGGATCCCGCCTCGTGCTCTTCCCCCGCTTCGAGCCCGACCTCGTGCTGCAGGCGATCCGCCGGCACCCGCCCACGTTCCTCCCCGCGGTGCCGCCCATCTACGCGAAGCTCCGCCAGGCGGCCGAGACCGAGGGCGTGTCGCTCGCAGGCATCTCCATCTCCATCTCCGGCGCCATGGCGCTGCCGGAGTCCGTGGTCGTCCCGTGGGAGGAGCAGACCGGCGGCTGGCTCGTCGAGGGCTACGGCCTGTCGGAGTGCTCCCCGGTGCTGATGGCCAACCCCGTGGGCGATACGCGCCGCGCCGGGACCGTCGGCCTGCCGCTGCCGAACACCGAGGTGCGCGTGGTGGATCCGGACGACCCGTCGGTCGACCGGCCCGCGGGCGAGCCCGGCGAGCTGCTCGTGCGCGGGCCGCAGGTGTTCCGCGGATACCACGGCCGGCCCGAGGAGACGGCCTCGGTGCTGCTCGAGGGCGGCTGGTTCCGCACGGGCGACGTGGTGACGATCGACGCGGACGGCTTCGTCCGCATCGCCGACCGGATCAAGGAGCTCATCATCACCGGCGGCTTCAACGTCTCGCCGTCCGAGGTGGAGGACGCCGTGCGCGAGCTCGCCGGGGTGCGCGACGCGGCGGTCGTCGGGATCCCGCGCGACGGCGGCGACGAGGAGGTGGTCGCGGCCGTCGTGCTCGACGAGGGCGCGACGCTCGACGAGCAGGCCGCGCGCGCCGAGCTCCGCGGGCACCTCACGCCGTACAAGGTGCCGCGTCGGATCGTGGTGCTCGACGAGCTGCCGACCTCCCTGCTGGGGAAGGTGCTGCGCCGCGAGGTGCGCGAGGGGATCGTGGCCCGGGGCTGACGGCCGCGCGACGGCGGAGGGAGCGCGGCACCGCGACACGCGCCGCCGCGCCGCCGCATGTCGCCGTGCCGCTCCCGTCCGCGCCGCTAGAAGAAGTCGCCCCCGCCGAAGTCGGCTCCGCCGCCGAAGTCGCCACCGCCGAAGTCGCCGCCCCCGAAGTCACCGCTGCCCGCGTCGCCGCTGCCCGCGTCGCCGGCGCCCGCGTCCGTCCCGCCGGCGTCGGCCGCTCCCGCGTCCCCGCCCGCGTCCTGCGCGCCGGCGTCGCCCGCGCCGTCGGCCCCGTCGGCTCCGGCCTGGTCGCCTCCGACCGCATCCGGGATCAGCGCCTGCGCGATGGCCGACCCGACCACGACGCCCGCGACCGTGCCGAGCATGGATCCCGCGATCATGCCGCCCATGCCCATCCCGCCGCCAGCACCGCCGCCGGCGAGGCCGCCGCGGGGGCCGAGGGTGCGCTCGAGCGTGCCCGGGGCGCGCATCTCGGATCGGGTGGCCGAGCGCGCGAGAGACTCGGGACGGTCGTCCACGGGCGCGTCGCCCTCGGCGGCGTCCGAGCTCAGCTGGCGGAAGAGGATCTCGCGCTGCTCGGGGGTCAGCTTCCGGAAGGCCTCCAGGTGGACCTCCTCGATGCGCTCGGGCGGCGCCGTGCGGAGGAGGTAGCGGTAGCGCTCGACCGCGACCTCGTCGGCGCTGCGCTCACGCGGCGCGGGCGCCGATGCGGGGTCCGGCGCGGATCCGCGTCGGTCGTGGGGCTGCTCGTCGCGGCCCAGGAGCCTGTCCAGGAATCCCATGGTGGTGCCTCTCGCAGAGGGCCGGATCGGCGGGGTTCGCCGACCGCATCAGCCGCGGCCACCGTATTCCGTCCACCGGGGAGACCCGTGGGAGGGGCGTGGGGATCCGGTCAGCGCTCCGCGCGACCGCGCCGCGCACGACGGCGGACGGCGCGCCCGACCAGCAGGAGCAGCAGGGTCCCGAGCACCGCGTACACGGCGTAGTCGAGGTACCGGGCGTACCGGTCGATGAGCTCGTACTGGCTGCCGAGCGCGGCGCCCAGCCCGATGAGCGCCCCGTTCCAGAGCCCGCTGCCGGCGATCGTGTAGGAGCTGAACGTGCCGAGGTGCATGCCGGCGGCGCCGGCCGGGAGCGAGATGAGGCTGCGGACCCCGGGCACGAGCCGCCCGAAGAAGACCGCCGAGCGGCCGTGCCGGTGGAACCACGCTGCGGCGACCTCGAAGTCGTGGCGCTCCACCAGCGGCAGCCTCGAGAGCACGCGGATGGTGCGCTCCTCGCCCGCCTTCCGGCCGAGCCCGTAGAGCAGCAGGGCGCCGAGGTACGCGCCGAGGGTGCTCGCGACGATCACGAGGACGATGTTCATGCGCCCCGTGGCGGCCACGAAGCCCGCCAGCGGGAGCACGACCTCGCTGGGGATGGGCGGGAACACCGTCTCGACGAAGGTCATCGCGCCGACGCCGACCTCGCCGAGCGCCTCGATGACGCGGGCGGCGGCGCCCACGAGCCCGTCGAGGCCCTGGAGCGGATCCTCGCCCGTCGCGGCGGGGCGCACCCCGGCGATCGTCGTCGGCAGCAGGGTCGGCGGCAGGAGAGCGGTCACCCGACCACGGTACCGGCCGCCTCGCCCGAGGGGCCGGCGGGCGGACGGCGGCATCGACGCGAGACGGCGGGCGACCGGCGGGACGCGCCCGGGCACCGTGGACGGGGGCGCGCCGCGGGGGCGTCCCGTACCGTGGACGCGTGCCGTCCCCGATCCGACTCCCCCGGTCCCTCCGCACCTCCGTCTCCCTCCTCGTCGCGCTCGGTGTCGTCGCCGGCCTCGGCGCGTGCACGTCTGCGACCGATCCGGACGGGGTGCAGCGCCCCGTCACGGGCGCGCCCGACGCGGCCCTCACGGTGGTCGGCGACGCCGACGACTCCGGCGCGTCGGTCGCGATGAGCGGCAGCCTCTTCCGTTCCGCGCCCGTCGCCGTGCTGGCGCCGGCCGGCGACGTCGCCGCGCAGGAGCTCGGCGCCGCGGCCGCCGTCGCGCTGGGGGCGCCGCTCCTCGTGGACGGCGCCGGTGCCGTGCCCGAGATCGAGCGCCTCGGATCGGACGACGTGCTCGCCGTGGGCGGCGTCGGCGAGGGCGCGACACAGGCCCTGCCCGGATCCACCACCGTCGTGCGGGCGGCGCACGCCGAGGACGTGGCGCGCCTCACCGGGGCCGACGTCGGCGCCGCTCCCGACGCGGACGACGCGGCCGCCGCCGTCACACGCGCCGCCGCGCTCACGGCCCCCGCCGGCGCGCTCCCGTCGTCGGCGGATCCCGACGCGGGGCTCCCCCGCACGGCGCCCGCCGCCGCCCTCGACGCCGCGCACGCGCTCGCGACCGACGCCGCGTCCTCGCTCGCCGCCGTCGCCACGGCCCGTGCGGCCGGGGTCGGCGTCACCGTGCTGCCCGAGGCCTCGCCGGATCCGCGCTCCTCCGCCGACGCGATCACCGCCCTGCACGACGCCGGGGCCGCGCACACGCTCGCGATCGGCGCCCCGTACGCCGACGACGCGTCGCTCGAGGGCCGGATCCGCACCGCTGCCACCGGCGACCAGCTCCCGGGCGGCGGCCAGCTCGTCTTCCCGGACAAGCGCTACGTCGCCCTGTACGGCGCGGCCGGCTCGGGCGCGCTCGGGGTCCTCG
Organism: Clavibacter sp. CT19; assembly: GCF_027858075.1. NCBI lineage: Bacteria > Bacillati > Actinomycetota > Actinomycetes > Micrococcales > Microbacteriaceae > Clavibacter > Clavibacter sp. CT19. The sequence goes on from NZ_JAQHYR010000004.1 coordinate 88,201, forward strand.
GCGAGCAGGGCCCGGCCGACGCGGTGGCGCGCGCGAAGGCGCAGGCCGCCGAGTACCAGCCCTTCTCCGACGCGCCCGTGGTGCCGATGTTCGAGCTCATCGCCACCGTCGCCTCGGGCTCCGCGGGCACGGACGGCGACTACTCCTCCGAGGTCCCGGTCGAGACGCTGCAGCCGTGGCTGGACGCGGCCCGCGACGCCGGCGTCTACGTGGTGATCGACCTGCAGCCCGGCCGCACCGACTTCCTCACCCAGGCGAAGCGGTACGAGTCCGTCCTCGCGCAGCCGGGCGTGGGCCTGGCGCTCGACCCCGAGTGGCGGCTCGGCCCGGACCAGGTGCCGCTGAAGCAGATCGGCAGCGTCTCCGCCGCCGAGGTCGACGCCACCACCGACTGGCTGGCCGGCCTCGTCCGTGACCGGGGGCTCCCGCAGAAGATGCTCGTGCTGCACCAGTTCCGGCTGAACATGATCACCGACCGGGCGTCGCTCGACATGACCCACCCCGAGCTCGCGATGCTCATCCACGCCGACGGCCAGGGCGGCCAGCCCGACAAGCAGGCCACGTGGCGCGCACTGCACACCGACGCTCCCGCCGGGATGCGCTGGGGCTGGAAGGACTTCATCGACGAGGACAAGCCCATGCTCACGCCCGAGCAGACGATGCGGGACGTGTCCCCTACGCCGGACCTCGTCACCTACCAGTAGGGACGCGGCCGGCCGGGGGGCCCGCCGGCTCAGGACTCGGTGACGACGCCCGCGTCCACGTGCCAGTGCCGGTCGAGGCGCACCGCGTCGAGCATCCGCCGGTCGTGGGTGACGAGCAGGAGCGTGCCCTCGTAGGAGTCGAGCGCCTGCTCCAGCTGCTCGATGGCGGGCAGGTCGAGGTGGTTGGTCGGCTCGTCGAGCACGAGCAGGTTGACCCCGCGCGCCTGCAGGAGCGCGAGCCCCGCGCGCGTGCGCTCCCCCGGCGACAGGCCGTCGACGGGACGCGTGACGTGGTCGGCCCGCAGGCCGAACTTGGCGAGCAGCGTGCGGACCTCGGCGGGCGAGAGATCCGGCACCTGCTCGGCGAAGGACTCGGCGAGCGGCAGATCGCCACGGAGCGACGCGCGGGCCTGGTCGATCTCGCCCACCTGCACGCTGCGGCCGGGCGACGCGTCGCCGGAGTCGGGCGCGAGGCGGCCGAGGATCAGGCCGAGGAGCGTCGACTTGCCGGCGCCGTTCGGGCCGGTGATGCCGATGCGGTCGCCGCCGTCGACCTGGAGGGAGACGGGGCCGAGCGTGAACGCGCCGCGCGTCACGGTCGCCTCGCGGAGGGTCGCCACGACGGCGCTCGACCGGGGCGCGGACCCGATGGTGAACGCCAGCTCCCACTCCTTGCGGGGCTCCTCGACCTCCTCGAGGCGCGCGATGCGGCTCTCCATCTGGCGGACCTTCTGGCCCTGCTTCTCGCTCGACTCGGCGCTCGCCTTGCGCCGGATCTTGTCGTTGTCGGGCGCCTTCCGCATGGCGTTCCGGACGCCCTGCGACGACCACTCGCGCTGGGTGCGGGCGCGGGAGACGAGGTCGGCCTTGGTGTCGGCGAACTGCTCGTACGCCTCGCGCGCGTGGCGGCGGGCGACCTGCCGCTCCTCGAGGAACGCGTCGTAGCCGCCCTCGTAGACGCGGACGCTGTCCTGCGCGAGGTCGAGCTCGACGACGGTCGTGACGCAGCGGGCCAGGAACTCGCGGTCGTGCGACACGAGGACGACGCCGCCGCGGAGGCCGCGCACGAACGACTCCAGGCGCGCGAGGCCGTCCAGGTCGAGGTCGTTGGTGGGCTCGTCGAGGAGCACCACGTCGAAGCGGCTGAGCAGGAGCGCGGCGAGGGCGACGCGGGCCGCCTGCCCGCCGGACAGGCCCGCGGTGGGGAGCGCGGGATCGAGGTCGAGGCCCAGCTCCGCGAGCGTGACAGGAAGGCGCTCGTCGAGGTCGGCCGCGCCGCTCGCCATCCAGCGGTCGAGCGCCGTGCCGTACGCGTCGTCGGCGCCGGGCAGGCCCTCGCCGAGAGCGACCGCCGTACGATCCAGCTCGGCCGACGCCTCGGCGCACCCCGTGCGGCGGGCGACGTAGCCCGCGACGGTCTCGCCGGGAATCCGCTCGTGCTCCTGCGGCAGCCAGCCGATGAAGGCATCGGCGGGCGAGAGCAGCACGCGGCCGTCCTGCGGCGCGTCCACCCCCGCGAGGAGCCGCAGCAGCGTGCTCTTGCCCGCGCCGTTCGCGCCGACGAGCCCCACGACGTCCCCGGGCGCGACCGTGAGGTCGAGCCCGGAGAACAGCGTGCGGTGCCCGTGTCCTCCGGCGAGGCCACGGGCGACGAGGGTGGCGGTCACGAGGCCTGCGCGCGCTCCAGCACGAGCTCGCGGACGCGGGCCGCGTCCGCCTGGCCGCGCATGGCCTTCATCACGGCGCCGATGACGGCGCCGGCGGCCTGCACCTTGCCGTCGCGGATCTTCGCGAGCACGTCGGGCTGTGCCTGGAGCGCCTCGTCGATGGCCTGGATGAGCGGGCCGTCGTCGGACACGACCGCGAGGCCGCGGGCGTCCACGACCTCCTGCGCCGTGCCCTCGCCGTCGATGACGCCCTCGAGCACGTCACGCGCCAGGCGGTTCGTCAGCGTGCCGGCCTCGACCAGCTCGATGACGGACGCCACCTGCTGCGGGCTGATGAGCGTCGCCGCGTCCACGCCGCGCGCGTTGGCGATGCGGGCGATCTCGCCCGTCCACCACTTGCGCGCGGCCTGCGGGGCGGCCCCGGCCTCGACCGTGTCGACGAGCTCGGTGAGGAGCCCGGAGTTCACGACGTCCTGGAACTCCAGGTCGGTGAAGCCCCACTCGGCCTTCAGCCGACGGCGGCGGATCGCGGGCGCCTCGGGGAGCGCCGCCCGGAGCTCCGCGATCAGCTCGGCGCTCGGCTGCACGGGCAGCAGGTCGGGCTCCGGGAAGTAGCGGTAGTCGTCGGCGTCGCTCTTCGGGCGGCCGGCGGAGGTGCGGCCGGTGTCCTCGTGCCAGTGGCGCGTCTCCTGCGTGATCGTGCCGCCCGCGGCGAGGATCGCGGCCTGGCGCTGGATCTCGTAGCGGATGGCGCGCTCGACGCTGCGGAGCGAGTTGACGTTCTTCGTCTCCGTGCGGGTGCCGAGCTTCCCGGATCCGCGCGGGCTCAGCGAGATGTTCGCGTCGCAGCGGAGGTTGCCGCGCTCCATCTTCGCGTCGGAGATGCCGAGCGCCACGACGATGTCGCGGATCGTCGACACGTACGCCTTCGCGAGCTCGGGGGCCTCGCCTTCCGCGCCGTAGATGATGTCCGTGACGATCTCCACCAGCGGCACGCCCGCGCGGTTGTAGTCGACCAGCGAGTGGTCGGCGCCCTGGATCCGGCCCGTCGCGCCGCCCACGTGCGTGAGCTTCCCCGCGTCCTCCTCCATGTGCGCGCGCTCGATGGGCACCGTGACGATGCGGCCGTCGGGCATCTCCACCTCGACGGAGCCGCGGAACGCGATGGGCTCGTCGAACTGGCTGATCTGGTAGTTCTTCGCGAGGTCCGGGTAGAAGTAGTTCTTCCGGGCGAAGCGCGAGCTCTCCGCGATCGAGCAGCCGAGGGCGAGCCCGAGGCTGATCGAGTGCTTCACGGCCTGCTCGTTCACGACCGGCAGCGAGCCCGGGAGACCCAGGTCGACGGGAGTGATGTTGGTGTTGGGCTCGCCGCCGAAGAAGTTCGGGGCGTCGGAGAACATCTTCGTGCGCGTGTTCAGCTCCACGTGCACCTCGAACCCGAGCACGGGCTCGAACATCTCGATGGCCTCGTCGTAGTCCATCAGCTCGGCTTTGGCCATCAGTGCGTGTCTCCGTCCGTGGTGCGGCGCGCGGCGCGCGCGAGCTCGGGTGCCTGGGCGAGCAGGGGCCCGCCCCACTGCCGCTCGAGGATCTGCTCGAGGGCGGCGCCGACCGTGTAGAGGCGCGCGTCCTCGCGGGCGGGCGCCATGAACTGGATCCCGACGGGCAGGCCGTCCTCGGGCGCGAGCCCGATGGGGAGGCCGATGCCGGGGACGCCCGCGAGGTTCGCGGGGATCGTCGTGAGGTCGTTGAGGTACATCGCCAGCGGTTCGTCGAGCTTCTCGCCCAGCTTGAACGCCGTGGTGGGCGCGGACGGCGTGACGAGCACGTCGACCTGCTGGAACGCGGCGTCGAAGTCGCGCTGGATGAGCGTGCGGACCTTCTGCGCGCTGCCGTAGTAGGCGTCGTAGTAGCCGGCGCTCAGCGCGTAGGTGCCGAGGATGATGCGGCGCTTGACCTCGGGGCCGAAGCCGGCCTCGCGGGTCGCCGCCATGACGTCCTCGACGGTGCCGCCGCCGGGCGGGTTCACCCGGAGGCCGAAGCGCACCGAGTCGAACTTGGCGAGGTTGCTCGACGCCTCCGCGGGGAGGATCAGGTAGTACGCGGCGATGGCATGCTCGAAGTTCGGGGCGGACACCTCGACGATCTCGGCGCCGGCCTCCTCGAGGAGCGCGAGCGCCTCGCGGAAGCGCTGCGTGACGCCGGGCTGGAAGCCCTCGCCGTCGAGCTGCTTCACGACGCCGACGCGGACGCCCTTCAGGGCGCCCTCGCGCTGCCCGGCGCGGGCGGCGTCCGCGAAGGACGGCCACCGGTCGGTGAGCGAGGTGGAGTCGCGCGGGTCGTGCCCGCCGATGACGTCGTGCACGAGCGCCGAGTCGAGCACCGTGCGGGACACGGGGCCGACCTGGTCGAGGCTCGACGCGAGCGCGATGGCGCCGTACCGGCTGACGCCGCCGTAGGTGGGCTTGACGCCGACCGAGCCGGTGACGGCCGCGGGCTGGCGGATGGATCCGCCGGTGTCGGAGCCGAGCGCGACGGGTGCCTCGAACGCGGCGACCGCGGCCGCGGATCCACCGCCCGAGCCACCGGGGATGCGGTCGAGGTCCCACGGGTTGTGCGTGGCGCCGAACGCGGAGTGCTCGGTGGAGGAGCCCATCGCGAACTCGTCCATGTTGGTCTTGCCGAGCGGCACGAGGCCCGCGGCGCGGAGGCGCTGGACGACGGTCGCGTCGTAGGGCGGCGTCCAGCCCTCGAGCATGCGCGAGCCCGCGGTGGACGGCATGTCGATGGTGCAGAGCACGTCCTTGATGGCGATGGGCACGCCCGCGAGCGGCCCGAGGGCGGCGCCCTCGGCGCGCTGCGCGTCGATCTCCGCGGCGCGCCGGAGCGCCGCTTCACCGGATACGTGCAGGAACGCGTGGACGTCGCCGTCGACGTGGTCGATGCGGTCGAGGTGGGCGCGCACGGCGTCGACGCTGGAGACGTCGCCCGATGCGAGGCGGTCGGCGAGGGCGGACGCGCTGAGGCGCGTGAGGTCGTCGGTCATGGTGCTCCTACTGCTCTTCGCCGAGGATCGCGGACACCTTGAAGCGGGAGCCGTCGTGCTCGGGCGCGCCCTGGAGGGCCTGCTCCGTGGTCAGCGTCACGCCCGGGACGTCGGGGCGGTACACGTTGACCAGCGGGATCGGGTGGCTCGTCGCGGGCACGTCCGGCCCCGCGACCGCGGTGACCTTCGCGACCGACTCGACGATGAGGCCGAGCTCGGTCGTGAGCGTGTCGATCTCCGCGTCGCTCAGGCGGATGCGCGCGAGTCCCGCGAGGTGCTGCACCTGCTCCCGGCTGATCTGCTCCGTGGGGGTCGGCGCCGGGGGGTTCTCGTCCCCCCGCGTCGCGTCGGCGTGCTCGGGCCGGGTGTCGGACATGCGTCTCCAAAGGACTGTGTGCGGGGGTACCGGGAGATTCTATTAGCGTGACCCCCATGCCCACCGCAGCCCGGATCCCCGCCCCCCGTCGATCCGCTGCGCGCCGTGCCGCCCGCGCGGGCACCGGCCGCGTCGGCGGGACCCGTGTCCGCGCGGGTCTCGCGGCGTCCGCCGCCGCGCTCGCCCTGGTGCCCCTCGCGGGCTGCGCGCCCGTGAGCGACGTGCGCGGCAACTGGCACCTCGTCGCCGCACGCGACTCGGGCGGTGCGCTGGCGATCGGCGACACCCTCATCACCATGCGCGTGGGCGGCGGGGAGATCAGCGGGCGCGGTCCGTGCAACGACTACTCGGGCCCGATCCGGGACTCGGGCGAGGGGATGCTCGCCGCCGTGGCGCCGGGCGCCCTCCCCTGCGACGACGCCGGTGTCGAGGCGGAGTACTTCCACGACCTCGCGGAGGTCACCTCCTGGCGCGTGGACGACGGCCACCTCGTCGCGTCCGGCGCCGACGGCGTGCGGCTCGAGTACGCCGAGCGCAGCCGGGGCTGATCCCGCGCGCCTACCGGCCGCTCGCGTCGGTCGCGACCGCGTCGCGCACGGGGCGGTCGATCCCGATGAGCGCGAGGTTCCGGAACGACTCCGTGCCCCGGTCGAAGTACCCGTTGTGGCCCGCGACGCCGGCGAGGGCCCCGTCGGCCGACACGCCCGCCGCGCCGCCCGTGCCCCGCACGCCGAACGGCCGCGCGCCGAAGCCGGGGCTGCCGGGATCCGCGCCGAACCAGGACGACCCCGCGACCGGATCCCCCGGCGCCTCCCCCACGAACACCCGGTCGGCCGGCACGCTCAGCTCGGAGACGTCGCGGACGACGCCGCCCGGCGAGCCGACCAGCGCGAGCGCGTCGGCCGACGCCCGGCCGCTCGACAGCGCGAGGAGCGCGGCCGTCGAGCCGTACGAGTGCGCGATGACGGTGAGGCGCGGCGGCGCCTCGACGCGTGCCCCGCGGATGCCCTGGATCGCGGCCTCCAGACGCACGGCGCCCTCCTCCGCCAGGGCGAGCGAGCCGATGCCCGTGAGGTCGGGCGTGCGGTAGCCGAGCCACGCGATCGTCGCGACGCCGCCGCCTCGGCCCGGGCCGCCCAGGAGGCGCGTCTGCTCCTCCTGCAGGCGCGCGGCCACCTCCGTCCAGTCGACGAGGCGCTCGGAGACGGCGTAGAGCATGCCCGGCACGACGACGTCGACGTACGCGGCGGTCTCGAGGTCGCCCGTGACGACCGCGGCGCGACCCGGCCAGCGCGTGTCCAGCGCGAGCAGGGCGCGCTCGGGCCCGGCGCCGGGCGCGAGGGCGGCGCGGACCCCGGCGAGCATGCCCAGCTCCCGCCCGATCACCTGCTGCGCGCCGCGGCCCGGCGTCCTGCGCGCCACCTCGTGCAGGTGGTGTCGGCGCTCGGCGAGGTGGCGGCGGTTGGCGGAGTCCCGCACGTCGACAGGCAGGCCCTCGAGATTCCCGATCAGCTCGGGGACGCCGTCGGCCAGGTCGTCCCGGTCGTCGGGTGCCAGCGCGTCCCACCAGGCCCGGACGGTCGAGGCCGTCGGCGGGCGGCGCACGAGGTCGTGGATCAGGTCGGGGGTCGTGCGTGCGAGGCGCCGGAGCTCGGCGGCGTCGAGGGCGGGCAGGGCCGCCAGGAGCGCGACGGGCGGCATGCGGCGCAGTGCCGGATCGGTCGCGCGGCCGTGGCGGAGGAGCTGGAGCACGCGCGGCGGAGGCGGCGTGCGAGCGGCGAGGGTGGGATCCGCGGCGTCCGGCCCGGCGAGGAGGCCGGTGGATGACGGAGCCGCGAGCATGGACACCGCGTGCACGGCGGAGGTGGGCGGGGAAGCCGCGGGCCCGGCCGCCGCGGCGGACGCGGCGGTAGCGGCGGACGCGGCGGTGGCGGCCGACGCGGCGGGGACGCCGAGGGGGCCGACCGGGCCGAGGCACAGGGCCGCGGCGGTCAGCAGCGCGGGGACGCGAGGAGACACGGGTGGGAGCCCCCAGGAGAGCCGGCCGGGATGCGCCGGGATCCGGCCGACGCGCTCCCATGCTACCGACGGGATCGCGCGCCGCCCGACCCGTCAGGTGGTGGTGGTGGCGTCCGCGTCGCTCGCGGTGGAATCCCCGTCGGCGGCACCTGCGGCATCGGACCGGGCCCCCGCGTCCGGCTCGGCCGCGGGCTCCGGCTCCAGCTCCAGCTCCGACTCCGCCTCGGGCTCCGCCTCCAGCTCCGGCTCCGGAAGCGCGATGGCCTCCGGCCCCTGCTCCACGAGCAGGCGGAACTCCGCGGCGTCGATGATCCGCACGCCGAGCGCCTCGGCCTTGCCGAGCTTGGATCCCGCGCCCGGCCCGGCGGCGACGTAGTGCGTCTTCTTGCTCACGCTGGATCCGGCCTTGCCGCCGGCCGCCATGATCGCCTCGAGCGCCCCCTCGCGGGTGTACCCCTCGAGCGACCCGGTGGCGACGACAGTGAGGCCGGCGAGCACGCCGCCCGCGGCGGCCGCGGCGCCGGGCCCGGGGTGGCCGGGCACGGACGTGACGACGCCCGCCCGCTCCCAGCGCTCGACGATCTCCCGGTGCCAGTCGACCTCGAACCAGTCGAGCAGGGCATCGGCGATGATGCCGCCCACGCCGTCGACCGCGGCGAGCTCCTCGCGGCTGGCGGCGCGGATGGCGTCGAGCGAGCCGAACCAGCCCGCCAGGGCGCGCGCGGCGACCGGGCCGACGTGTCGGATGCTCAGGGCCACGAGGATCCGCCACAGGTCCTGCGTCTTCGCCTTCTCCAGGTTCTCGAGCAGCACCTCGGCGGACTTCGACGGCACCGACAGCTCGTCGCCCCAGGGCTCCGCCGGGTCGAACGCGCCGTCGCGCTTCGGGACGCGCTTGCGGCGGAACGGCGTGACGCGCTTGGCCTCGCCCGTCTTCTCGTCCACCTTGACCATGCCGGTCTCGGCGTCGCGGACCACCACGGTGATGGGCACGAGGTCGGCCATGGTCAGCTCGAAGAGGCCCGCCTCGGTCTCGAGCGGCGGGTCCTCCGGCTCGAGCGGCTGGGTGAGCGCGGCCGCGGCGACCTCGCCGAGGCCCTCGATGTCGAGCGCGCCGCGGGAGGCGACGTGCTCGACGCGCCCGCGGACCTGCGCCGGGCAGCTGCGCGCGTTCGGGCAGCGGAGGTCGATGTCGCCCTCCTTCGCCGGCTTCAGCGGCGTCTGGCACTCGGGGCAGAGAGTGGGCATGACGAACTCGCGCTCGGTACCGTCGCGGAGCTCGACGACCGGCCCGAGCACCTCGGGGATGACGTCGCCGGCCTTCCGCAGCACGACCGTGTCGCCGATGAGCACGCCCTTGGCCTTCACCACCTGCTGGTTGTGCAGCGTGGCCTGACGCACCTCGGATCCGGCGACCTCCACCTTCTCCATGACCGCGAACGGCGTGGCCCGGCCGGTGCGGCCGACGCTCACGACGATGTCGAGGAGCGTCGTGTTGACCTCCTCCGGCGGGTACTTGTACGCGGTGGCCCAGCGCGGCGCGCGGCTGGTGGCGCCGAGCTCCTCGTGCAGCCCCAGGTCGTCGACCTTGACGACGATGCCGTCGATCTGGTGCTCGACCTCGGCGCGGTGGGCGCCGTGGCGACGCACGAACTCCACCACCTCGGCGACGTCGTCGAACACGCGGAAGTGCGTGGAGATGGGCAGGCCCCACCCCTCGAGCAGCCCGTAGACCTCGGACTGCGCGGACACGTGCGCGTCGCGCTCGAGCTCGCGGACGGGCCAGGCGCCGATGCCGTGCACGAGCATGCGGAGGCGGCGGATGCGCGCGCGCATCAGGTCGAGGCGCGCGGGGGTCTTGCCCTCCTCCTTCTGGCGCAGGGATCCCGCGGCGGCGTTTCGCGGGTTCGCGAACACGCGCTCCCCCACCTCCAGCTGCCGGGCGTTGAGCTCGTCGAACTCGGCGACGGGGAAGAAGATCTCGCCGCGCACCTCGACGAGCGGCGGATGCCCGGATCCGGCGAGCCGCTCGGGCACGGTGCCCATGGTGAGCACGTTCTGCGTGACGTCCTCGCCGACGACGCCGTCGCCGCGGGTCGCCGCCGTGACGAGCACGCCGTGCTCGTAGCGGAGGTTGATGGCGAGCCCGTCGATCTTGAGCTCGCTGAGGTAGCGGACGCGCCCGCTCCCCGCGTCGCGCTCGACCTTGGCCGCCCACTCGGCGAGCTCCTCCTCGCTGAACACGTTGTCGAGGCTGAGCATGCGCTCGGCGTGCGTGACGGGCGCGAAGAGCGTGGTCTCGGCGCGGCCGCCGACCGTCTGCGTGGGGCTGTCCTGGCTGCGGAGGGTGGGGTGCGCCTCCTCGAGCGCCTCGAGCTCGTGCACGAGCGCGTCGTACTCGGCGTCGCTCAGGGTGCTCGCGTTCGACGCGTAGTACTCGTCGCGGTGGCGCTCGATCTCGGCGCGGAGCGCGTTCACGCGGGCGGACGCGGCCTCGAGGTCGGCGGGAGTGGTAGTGGGGACGGCGTCGGCGGCCGCGTCGGATCCGGTCGTCGTGTCGCTCACGGGACGCTCACTCCCCCGCGGCCGCGCCGGCGAGGGCCGCGTCGCGCATCGGCGGCCGCGCGTCGTCGACGGCGCTCACGGTGCGGTCGATGGTGACCTGGCCGAGCACGCGGGTGCCGGCGTAGACGACGGCGGTCTGCCCGGGGGCCACGCCGATGAGGTGCTCGCGGGGGGTGATCACGAGCTCGATCATGCCGTCGACCCCCGACACCCGGGCGCTGGCCGGCACCGGGTCGGCGTGCGCGCGGATCTGCACGTCGCAGTCGAACGGCTGGTCGGGTCGCGTGGGCGGCGTGCCCGCCCACGTGAAGGAGGATCCGGCGATCTCGCGGATCGCGAGCGCCTCCTGCGGGCCGACGACGACCGTGTTGTCCTTGGGCCGGATTTCCAGGACGAACCGCGGGCGGCCGTCGGGCGCCGGCGTGCCGATCGCGAGGCCCTTGCGCTGCCCGACCGTGAACGCCGCAGCGCCGGCGTGCGTGCCCACCACCGCGCCCCGGCCGTCGAGGATGTCGCCGGGCGCTGCTCCCACGCGGTCCGCGAGCCAGCCGCGGGTGTCGCCGTCGGGGATGAAGCAGATGTCGTGGCTGTCGGGCTTCTGCGCCACCTGGATCCCGCGCGCGGCGGCCTCGGCGCGCACCTCGGCCTTCGACGGCGTGGATCCCAGCGGGAAGTAGGAGTGCGCGATCTGCTCGGCCGTCAGCACGCCGAGCACGTACGACTGGTCCTTGGCCCACGCGGCCGCGCGATGCAGCTCGGGCTTCCCGTCCGGCCCCTCCAGCACGTCCGCGTAGTGGCCGGTGCAGACGGCGTCGAAGCCGAGGTCGAGGGCCTTCTCCAGGAGCGCGGCGAACTTGATCCGCTCGTTGCAGCGCATGCAGGGGTTCGGCGTGCGGCCGGCCTGGTACTCGGCCACGAAGTCGTCCACCACGTCGGCGGCGAAGCGCTCGGAGAAGTCCCACACGTAGAACGGGATGCCGAGGAGGTCGGCGGCGCGGCGCGCGTCCATGGAGTCCTCGATCGTGCAGCAGCCGCGGGATCCGGTGCGGAGCGTGCCCGGCATGCGGCTGAGGGCGAGGTGCACGCCCGTCACGTCGTGCCCGGCCTCGACGGCGCGGGCGGCGGCCACGGCGGAGTCGACTCCACCACTCATCGCTGCGAGGATCTTCACCCGCTGAGCCTACGCGCCGCGCGTCCCGCGAACCCCGCCCGGGAGGCCCGCGCGACGGCGTCGGGCAGGGCGGCCAGCAGCGCGTCGACGTCGGCGTCGGTCGTGGTGCGGCCGAGCGTGAAGCGGAGCGCTCCCCGGGCCTCGGACTCGGGGACGCCCATGCCGAGGAGCACGTGCGAGACCTCGGGGACGCCGGCCTGGCACGCGGATCCGGTGCTCACCGAGACGCCCGCCATGTCGAGGAGGAGCAGGAGCGAGTCGCCCTGGCAGCCGGCGAACGTGAGGTGCGCGTTGCCGGGGAGGCGGCCGGCCGGATCCGGGTCGCCGCGGAGGACGGCGCCCGGCACGTCGCGGAGCACCGTCTGCACGAGCCGGTCGCGGAGGGCGGCGAGGCGCACGCGCTCGGCGTCGAGCTCCGCGACCGCGAGCGTGACGGCGGCGGCGAACGCGACCGCGGAGGCGGCGTCCTGCGTGCCCGAGCGCACCTGCCGCTGCTGGCCGCCGCCGTGGATCTGCGCATCGACCGTCGCCTGCCGCGCGAGCACGAGCGCGCCGCTGCCGACGGGCCCGCCGACCTTGTGCGCCGAGACGCTGACCGCGGACACCCCCGCCTCGCGCCAGCGGCGGAACGGGACCGGCATGTGCCCGAGGGCGGCCACCGCGTCGACGTGCACCGGCACGCCGTGGGCAGCGGCGAGCGCCGCGAGCTCCTCCACGGGCTGGATCGTGCCGACCTCGTTGCTCGCGGCGAGGAGGGTGAGGAGGGAGACGGATCCGGGATCCGCGGCGAGCGCGGCGGCGACCGCGTCGACCCGGATGCGCCCGAGCGCGTCGATCGGCAGCCGCTCGACCACGGCGCCCCGCCGCTCGAGCCACTCCACCGTGTCGACCGTGGCGTGGTGCTCGCCGTCGGGCACGAGGATCCGCGTCCGCCGTGCGTCGGCGGCGACCCGGGCGCCGTGCAGCCCCTTGATCCCGAGGTTCACCGACTCGGTGCCGCCGGACGTGAGGATCACCTCGACCGCGTCGGCGTCGAGCGCGCGGGCGATGTCCTCGCGCGCCTGCTCGAGCACGCGTCGGGCCTCCTGGCCGTGCGAGTGGATGGAGGACGGGTTCCCCACGAGCGTGAGCGCGCCGGCGAGCGCCGCGATCGCCTCCGGCCGCATCGGGGTCGTCGCGGCGTGGTCGAGGTAGACCGTCATGCCCCCTACCCTAGGTCGCATGCCGCGCCCCGGACCGCCCGAGCCCCTGGGGCTGACGCTCCACGAGACCGGCGGCACGCTCCGCCTCGTGAGCCATGGCGCGTCCGCCGTGGAGCTCACCGTGTCCGCCGTCGACGACCCGCGCCGCGTCGCGCAGGTGGTCGCGATGGAGCGGGGCGATCACGGCGTCTGGACCGGGTGGAGCGATCGGCTCGTCCCCGGCACCGCCTACTCGGTGCGCGTCGACGGGGACCCCGCGCCGGGCGACTCCTTCGACCCCACGCGCCACCTCATCGACCCGTACGCGCGCGGCCTCGTGCAGGTGGGGCCGGCCGCGTGGCGCTCGGTCGTCACGCGCGAGGTGCCTGCGGAGGAGCGCGCCGCCCGTCGGGCCGCCCGGCCGGCCGTGCCGCGCGACCGCCAGGTCGTGTACGAGCTGCACGTGCGCGGCTTCTCCAAGCTCGACGAGCGCGTCCCGGAGGAGCTGCGCGGCACCTACGCGGGGCTCGGCCACGCGGCGTCCGTCGACCGGCTCGTGGAGCTCGGCATCACGACGGTCGAGCTCCTGCCCGTGCACGCCTCCACGAGCGAGGAGCGGCTGCGCGCGCAGGGGCGCATCAACCACTGGGGATACAACACGCTCGCCTACCTCGCGCCGCACGCGCCCTACGCCACGCGCCGGGCGCGGGACGCCGGGGCCGACGCGGTGGCGGACGAGTTCCGCGCGATGGTGGACGCGCTGCACGCCGCCGGCGTCCAGGTCGTGCTCGACGTCGTCTACAACCACACCGCGGAGGAGGGCGCCGACGGCCCCGTCACGAGCCTCCGCGGCATCGACGGGTCCCGCTACTACCGGCACACGCCGGACGGCACGCCCATCGACGTGACCGGATGCGGCAACACGGTCGACCTGTCCCGGCCGGACGCGCAGCGCCTCGTGCTCGACTCGCTCGAGCACTGGTCCGACGTGATGGGCGTCGACGGCTTCCGCTTCGACCTCGCGGTGACGCTCGGCCGCGACGAGCGCGTCGACTTCGATCCAGAGCACCCGCTGCTCCGCGCCATCGTCGAGGACGAGGCGCTCCAGGGGCTTCTGATGATCGCCGAGCCGTGGGACGTGGGCATGGGCGGCTGGCGCACGGGCGGGTTCGGCTCCGGCTGGAGCGAGTGGAACGACGGCTACCGCGACGTGGTGCGCGACTTCTGGTTGACGGACGTCGCGGAGGCGCGTCGCACGGGTGGCGCGCCGCACGGCGTGGGCGCGCTCGCGTCCTGCCTCGCCGGATCCTCGGGCACCTTCGCCGCCGACCGCGGGCCGCTCGCGTCCGTCTCGTTCGTCACGGCGCACGACGGGTTCACGCTCGCCGACCTCACCTCCTACGACCACAAGCACAACAGCGGCAACGGGGAGTCGAACCGCGACGGGACCGACGCCAACCGGTCCTGGAACCACGGCGTGGAGGGGCCGACGCGCGATCCGGCCGTCCTCGCCGCGCGTCGCCGCACGTCGCGGAACCTGCTCGGCACCCTCCTCGTCTCCGCCGGCATCCCCATGATCACGATGGGCGACGAGCGGGGCCGCACCCAGCGCGGCAACAACAACGGCTACTGCCTCGACAACGCGGCGACCTGGCTGCATCGCGACGAGGACGCCTGGCGGCTCGACCTCGAGGCGACCACACGGCACCTCATCCGCATCCGCCGCGAGAACCCGGCGCTCCGTCCCGTCCGGTACGCCCAGCCCGACGTGCGCGTGCCGAGCGCGTCGGTGCTCGCCTGGCGCGACGCAGACGGCGCGCCCATGACGGACGCGGCCTGGGAGTCCGCGGGCACGCGCACGCTGCAGTGGATCACCACCTCGACGCCCGAGACCGAGGAGCCGAACACCGTCCTCGTCGTGGTGCACGGGCTGGAGACGACGGCGACCGTCACGCTGCCGGAGCACGACGGCGTCACGGCGTGGCGCCTCCTGTGGTCGAGCGCGTGGGAGCGCCCGGAGGCCGTCTCCGCGGACGATGCGCCCGGCGACCGCATCGAGGTGCGCGGCCCGGCGATGCGCATCTACCGCGCGGCCTGAGGCGGACGTCCGCCCGGACGGGGCCGCCTGCCGGGCGGCGACGGCCCCGCCCCCGCGTGCTCAGCCCGCGACCGCGACCAGCCCCGGCTCCGCGCTCGACGCGAGGAGCTCGTGCCGCGGCACCACGCGCACGGTGTAGCCGAAGGGACCCGCGGAGCGGAGCGGCACCGTGCCCACGTGCTCCTGCTGCCCTCCGGATCCGCCGACGGGTGCGAGCGCGTGCCGCACGACGTCCGTGAGCACGTCCCCCTCGCCGGTGCGCCCGTGCACGACCTCGACCGTCACGTCGTCCGCGTGGAGCCCGCCGAGGGCGACCCACGCGCGCACGCGCAGCTCGTCGCCGACCTGCGCCTGGGGACCCACGCCCTCCGACTCCACGTGCGCGACCTGCACCGACGGCCAGGCCGCCACGATGCGCCGTCGCCAGGCCGCGAGCTCCCGGGCCCGGGCGTGGTCGTCGGCCGCGACCATCCGCTGGGCGCGCCACGCCGGGACGTACAGCCGCTCCACGTACTGCCGCACCATGCGGTCGGCGCTGAGCTCGGGCGAGAGCGTCTGCAGCGTGTGGCGGATGTCGTGCACCCAGCCCGCGGGCACGCCGTCCGCGTCGCGCTCGTAGAAGCGCGGCGCGATGCGGTTCTCGATGAGGTCGTACAGCGCCGTCGCCTCCATCGCGTCGCGCTCGGCGCCGTCGTGCGCGCGGTCCGCGGACGGGATCGCCCAGCCGTTGCCGCCGTCGAAGTACTCGTTCCACCAGCCGTCGAGGATCGACAGGTTGAGCGCCCCGTTGAGCGCCGCCTTCATCCCCGACGTGCCGCACGCCTCGAGCGGCCGCAGCGGGTTGTTGAGCCACACGTCGGTGCCCGGGTAGAGGAGCTGCGCCATGCCGATGTCGTAGTCGGGCAGGAACACGAGGCGCCCGCGGATCTCGGGCTCGGCCGCGAACCGCACCAGCTCCTGGATGAGGCGCTTGCCCTCGTCGTCCGCCGGGTGCGACTTGCCGGCCACCACGATCTGCACGGGCCGGTCGGGGTCGGTGAGGATGCGACGGAGGCGCTCCCGGTCGTGGAGCATGAGCGTCAGGCGCTTGTAGGTGGGCACGCGGCGGGCGAAGCCGATGGTGAGGACCTCGGGGTCGAGCACGTCCTCGAGCCACGACGGCTCGACGCCGCCCGGGTTCTGCTCGCGCCAGGCGCGCACGACGCGGCGGCGGGCGTCGGCGACGAGCTGGCGGCGCATCCGGCCGCGGACGTCCCACAGGTCTCCGTCGCTGACGGCCGGGGAGGACCAGTCGGCGCCCGTCGTGTCCGTGGTGCCGAGGCGCTCGCCCGCGAGCGACATGAGCATCGGATCCGTCCACGTGGGCGCGTGCACGCCGTTCGTGACGCTCGTGATCGGCACCTCCTCGGTGTCGAACCCCGGCCAGAGACCGGCGAACATGCCCCTGCTCACCTCGCCGTGCAGCTGCGAGACGCCGTTCGCGCGCTGCGCGAGGCGCAAGCCCATGAGCGCCATGTTGAACACGCCCGGATCGCCGCCGTCGTGCGCCTCCGCGCCGAGCTCCAGCACGCGGTCGCGGGGCACGCCGGGCAGGAGGGCCTCGGTCACGTGCGCGCGGACCAGCTCGACGTCGAAGCGGTCGATGCCGGCGGGCACGGGAGTGTGCGTCGTGAACACGGTGCCCGCGCGCACGACCTGCAGCGCTTCGTCGAAGTCGAGGCCGTCGCCCATGAGCGCGGAGATCCGCTCGAGCCCGAGGAAGCCCGCGTGGCCCTCGTTCGTGTGGAAGACGCGCGGCACGGGCGATCCGGTGATGCGCGCGTGGGCGGCGATGGCGCGCACGCCGCCGATGCCGAGCAGCAGCTCCTGGTGCAGCCGGTGCTCGCCGCCGCCGCCGTAGAGCCGGTCCGTCACGCCGCGGAGGTCGTCGTCGTTCTCGGGCACGTCCGTGTCGAGGAGCAGCAGCGGGATCCGGCCGACGCGCGCCTGCCAGATCCGCGCGTGCAGCGTGCGGTCGGCCGGCAGACCGAGGGCGATCTGGACGGGCCGCCCGTCGGCGTCGCGGAGCACCTGGAGCGGCAGGCCGTCCGGGTCGAAGACGGGGTAGGTCTCCTGCTGCCAACCGTCGGAGGAGATCCCCTGGCGGAAGTAGCCGGAGCGGTAGAAGAGGCCGACGCCCACGAGCGGCACGCCGAGGTCGGATGCGCTCTTCAGGTGATCGCCCGCGAGGATGCCGAGGCCGCCCGAGTACTGCGGCAGCGCCGCGGCGATCCCGAACTCCGGCGAGAAGTAGCCGACGGCCTCGGGCACGTCGCCCGCGAGCGACTGGTACCACCGCGGCTGCTCGCAGTACGCGCGGAGGTCGGCCCTCTGCTCCTCCGCCCACGCGACGAAGCCCTCGTCGGCCGCGAGCTCGCGCAGCCGCTCCTGGTCGACCGCGCCGAGGAGCGCCACCGGGTCGTGCCCCGTGCCCTCCCACAGCTCCGGGCTGACATGCGCGAACACGCGACGCGTCGGCTCGTACCAGGACCACCGGAGGTTCCCGGCGAGCTCGTCCAGCGCGGACAGCTCCTCCGGGAGGACGGCACGGACGGTGAATCTGCGGATGGCCTTCACGGGACTCCCTCGGACCGGATCGGCGGCGAGAGGCACCCGCGCGCTCGGCCCCGAGCCTAGGGGCGCGGGGTGGACCGCACCAGGGTCCGCCGCCCGCGTGGACGGCGGCCGGACGCCGGGTGACGGGTCGGCGTCGGGCGTCCCTCCGGCGTCCTCCGGCGCCACGGCGAGCGACAGCCGGAGGGCGCACGGGCTACGGTCGAACAGTGACCACACCCCAGGACGGACCCGATCCCCTCCCCCGCCCGGTGCGCGGCCGTGCGGCCCGCAAGGCCGCCAAGGCCCAGAAGGCCCAGGACGCCCAGCGCCCGCCCGCCCCGCGACCCCCGCTGATCCCCGAGGCGCCTGCCACGCCTGCCACGCCTGCCACGCCTGCCACGGTGCAGCCCGCCGCGGCCGAGGCCGCCGCCGTGCAGCCCGCCGCCGCCGAGGCCGCCGCCGTGCCCGCATCCGCTCCCGCCCCGCGTCACGCCGCCCCGGACGCCGAGGTCGACGCCAAGCCGGTCGCCGACGCCGAGCAGCTCGACCCGTCGGAGCCGCACGACCCGGCGGACCCGCACGACCCGGCGGAGCACGTCGCGACGACGGTCGTGGAGGCCCCGGCCGCCGAGCCCGCGACCACCCCCGAGACGGCCGAGCCCGCGGCGCCGGCCACCACCCCCGAGACGGCCGAGCCCACGGACGACTACGTCCCCGTCATCGGCCGCATCCCGATCCTGTCGCTCACCCCGCAGATCGAGGACGACCTCTGGCCCGCCAAGAGCTTCGTCCACGACGTCGTGCCCTTCGGCGCGACGGTCTTCCGCGAGGGCCACGATCTCATCGGCGCCGACGTCCTGCTCACCGACCCGTCGGGCGCCGTGACCGCGCACCGCATGTCGCTCGACGCCACGAAGCCCGGTCTCGACCGCTGGGTCACGACCGCCCAGCTCGAGACGCAGGGCGTCTGGACCTGGCGCGTCAGCGCGTGGTCCGACGACTTCGGCACCTGGCTGCACAACGCGGAGATCAAGGTCCCCGCGGGCCTCGACGTCGACGTGATGCTCGCCCTCGGCGCCGAGCTCCTCGAGCGCGCCGCCGCGGACGCCGAGCGCGCCGACGACGACCGCGCGGTCCTCCGGGAGGCGCTCGCGGGGATCGCCGACGCCGGCCTCTCCCCCGCCGAGCGCCTCGCCGCCGCCACCTCCCCCGAGGTGCACGCCGCGATCGACCGGATCCCGGTCCGCAGCCTCATCACCCTCTCGCCCGAGCGCACGATCGTCGTCGAGCGCGAGCGCGCCGCCGTCGGCTCCTGGTACGAGTTCTTCCCGCGCTCCGAGGGCGCCGTCCAGCACGAGGACGGCTCCTGGACGAGCGGCACGTTCGCCACCGCCGCGCGCCGCCTCCCCGCGATCCGCGACATGGGCTTCGACGTGGTCTACATCCCGCCGGTGCACCCCATCGGCCGCACCAACCGCAAGGGCCCGAACAACACCCTCACCGCGGGGCCCCACGACCCCGGATCGCCGTACGGCATCGGCTCGGAGGACGGCGGGCACGACAGCATCCACCCCGAGCTCGGCACCGCGGACGACTTCCGCGGGTTCGTCGCGGCCGTGGCCGAGCACGGCATGGAGCTCGCGATCGACATCGCGCTGCAGGCCTCGCCCGACCACCCGTGGGTCACGACGCACCCGGAGCTGTTCACGACGCTCCCCGACGGCTCGATCGCGTTCGCGGAGAACCCGCCGAAGAAGTACCAGGACATCTACCCCCTGAACTTCGACAACGACCCGGAGGGGTCGTACCGGGAGATGCTCCGCGTCATGCGCGTGTGGCTCGGGCTCGGCGTGAAGATCTTCCGCGTCGACAACCCGCACACCAAGCCGCTCGTGTTCTGGGAGCGCCTCATCCACCAGGTGATGCGCGACGAGCCCGACGCCATTTTCCTCAGCGAGGCCTTCACGCGCCCCGCGATGATGCGCACGCTCGCCAAGATCGGGTTCCAGCAGTCGTACACGTACTTCACCTGGCGGAACACGAAGCAGGAGCTCGAGGAGTACCTCACCGAGGTCAGCCACGAGACGAGCGACTACCTGCGCCCGAACTTCTTCGCGAACACGCACGACATCCTCACTCCCTACCTGCAGTTCGGCGGGCGTGCCGCGTACCGGATCCGCGCCGCCATCGCCGCGACCGCGTCGCCCTCGTGGGGCATCTACTCGGGCTACGAGCTGATCGAGAACGTCGCGCGCCCCGGTGCCGAGGAGAACATCGACAACGAGAAGTACGAGTACAAGCCGCGCGACTGGGCCCGCCAGGAGGAGCTCGGCGGCTCCATCGCGCCGGAGATCACGCGCCTCAACGAGATCCGCCGCCAGCACCCCGCCCTCCGCCAGCTGCGGAACCTCGACGTGCACTGGAGCGACGACGACTCGATCCTCGTCTACTCCAAGCACCTCGCGGCCGAGCACACCGGCACGGGCGAGGCCGACACGATCCTCGTGGTGGCCAACGTCGACCCGCACTCCGCGCGCGAGACCCAGGTGCACCTCGACCCCACCCGCTGGGGCCTCGCCGAGGACGCCGTCTTCGACGTCGAGGACCTCCTCACGGGCGACGTCTACACGTGGTCGACCTCCAACTTCGTCCGGCTCGACGCGTTCACGCACCCCGTGCACGTGTTCCGGGTCCACCCGACCGCATCGAAGGGATGACGGACATGACCGACACCACCCCCCAGCAGGACCCGAGGGACGGCGCCGACGTCGCCGTGCCGACCGCCGCCGAGCCGCACCCCGAGGCCGGTGCCGACGTGGTCGTGCCCCCGGCCGGAGGCGACGCGCCCGCCGCGGACGCGCCTGCCGCATCCGACGCGGGCACCCCCGCGGCCGCGTCCGACCCGATCCGCCTGCCCGAGGTCTCCGGCCTCGACCTGCGCGCGATCGCCGAGGGCGTCCACTCCGGACCGCACTCGGTCCTCGGCCAGCACCCCGTCTCCGTCGACGGCGTCTCGGACGACCTCGTGGTCGTCCGGGCCCTCCGCCCGCTCGCCGAGGGCGTCTCCGTCATCCTCTCCACCGGGGCCCGCGTGGAGCTCGCCCACCTCGGCAACGGCGTCTGGCAGGGCGCGCACGTGCTCGGCCTGCAGGACTACCGGGTCGAGGCACGGTACGGCGACGGCGGCACCTGGACCGCCGAGGACCCGTACCGGTTCCTGCCGACGGTCGGCGACCTCGACCTGTACCTCTTCGGCGAGGGCCGCCACGAGCGCCTCTGGGACGTCCTCGGCGCGCAGCACCGCGAGCACTGGGGCGTCGCGCGCACCTACGTCGGCGTCTCCTTCGCCGTGTGGGCGCCGCACGCGCGCGCCGTCCGCGTCATCGGCGGGTTCAACGGCTGGGACGGCGTGCAGCACGCGATGCGCCGCCTCGACGGCAACGGCGTCTGGGAGCTCTTCGTGCCGGGCGTCGAGCCCGGCGTCTCGTACAAGTTCGAGATCCTCACGCAGGCCGGGCACTGGATCGAGAAGGCCGATCCCATGGCCCGCATGACCGAGGTCCCGCCGGCCACCGCATCGCGCGTCGAGACCAGCCACCACGTCTGGGACGACGCCGCCTGGCTGGAGGAGCGCGCCGCGCGCGACCCGCACGACTCCCCCATGAGCGTGTACGAGATGCACCTCGGATCCTGGCGCCCGGGCCTCGGCTACCGCGAGGTCGCCGGCGAGCTCGTCGCCTACCTGCAGGAGCTGCACTACACGCACGTGGAGTTCCTGCCGCTCGCGGAGCACCCGTTCGGCGGGTCCTGGGGCTACCAGGTGTCCGGCTACTACGCGCCCACCTCGCGCTTCGGCAGCCCGGACGACCTCAAGTTCCTCATCGACTCGCTGCACCAGGCCGGCATCGGCGTCATCGTGGACTGGGTCCCGGCGCACTTCCCCAAGGACGCGTTCGCGCTGGCGCAGTTCGACGGCCAGCCGCTCTACGAGCACACCGACCCGCGGCGCGGCGAGCAGCAGGACTGGGGCACCCTCGTCTTCGACTTCGGCCACTCGCAGGTCCGCAACTTCCTCGTCGCGAACGCGCTGTACTGGTTCGAGGAGTTCCACATCGACGGCCTCCGGGTCGACGCCGTGGCCTCGATGCTGTACCTCGACTACTCCCGCGAGGAGGGCCAGTGGCTGCCGAACGTGCACGGCGGCCGCGAGAACCTCGAGGCGATCTCGTTCCTCCAGGAGGTCAACGCCACCGCGTACCGCACGCACCCCGGCATCGTGATGATCGCCGAGGAGTCGACGAGCTTCCCCGGCGTCACGCGCCCCACGAGCGACGGCGGCCTCGGCTTCGGGCTCAAGTGGAACATGGGCTGGATGCACGACTCGCTCGACTACGCGGCCGTCGACCCGATGTACCGCGCTCACCACCACGGCCAGATCACGTTCTCGATGGTCTACGCGTACACGGAGAACTTCCTCCTCCCCATCAGCCACGACGAGGTCGTGCACGGGAAGGGCTCGCTCGTCGGCAAGATGCCGGGCGACCACTGGCAGAAGCTCGCCAACGTGCGCGCCTACCTCAGCTTCATGTGGTCGCACCCCGGCAAGCAGCTGCTGTTCATGGGCCAGGAGTTCGGCCAGCCGTCCGAGTGGAGCGAGGAGCGCGGGCTCGACTGGTGGATCCTCGACCAGCCCGTGCACCGCGCCCTGTTCGACCTCGTCGGCTCCCTCAACCGCACCTACGTCGACACCCCCGCGCTCTGGGCGCTCGACAACGACCCGGCGGGCTTCGAGTGGATCGACGCGGGCGACGCCGAGCGCAACGTGCTCGCGTTCCTCCGCCGCGACCGGGAGGGCAACCAGGTCGCCGTCGTGCACAACTTCTCCGGTGCGCCCATCTCGGGCTATCGGCTGGGGCTGCCGCAGGCGGGCGTGTGGGAGGAGATCCTCAACACGGACGCCGAGCAGTTCGGCGGATCCGGCGTGGGCAACCTCGGCGCCGTCCACGCGGGCGACGACGGCTGGCACGGCCGGCCCGCCTCGGCGGAGCTGACGCTGCCGCCGCTGGCCGGCCTCTGGCTGCGGCTCGAGCAGGATCCGGAAGACCTCACGCCCGTCGAGGTGCCCGCGCACCACGCGCCGGACGCGGACGAGTCGCGCGTCGACGGCACGCCGTTCGGGGACGCGGCCGACGTGCCCGTGCTCCCGCAGTCGCCCGACGCGCAGCCGCCCGCGGAGGGGCTGTCCGCGACCGACGACGCGCCCGGCTCCGACGACGGCACGCCGCGGGTGCCCACGGTCTGATCCCGACCCGACCCGCACGACGACGACGGCGCCGCCCCCTCGGGGTGCGGCGCCGTCGTGGTCCGTGCGGATGCGCGTCAGTAGAGCAGGCGCGTGAGCCGGCGGCGGGCGACCGCGACGCGCGGATCCTCGAGCCCGACGACCTCGAAGTGCTCCAGGAGGCGCTGGCGGATGGCCTCGCGCCCCGCGGCGTCCGCGGACGGGAAGAGCTCGAGCAGGCGCGCGAACGCGTCCTCCACGTGCCCGCCGGACAGGTCGAGGTCGGCGACGAGCAGCTGCGCGTCGACGTCGCCCGGGGCGGCCGCGGCGGCGCTGCGGATCTCGTCCGCGGTCGTCCCGTCGAGGCGGTGCAGGAGGTTGACCTGCGCGAGGCCGGCGACCGCGAGCGCGTCGCGCGGGTTCTGCGCGATGGCGGTGCGGTACTCCGCAGCCGCCGACGCGTAGTCGCCCTGCTCGATGAACGCGTAGGCCTCCGCGTGGTGCGGGGGCAGCGGCTCCTCGACCGGCGCCGCCGGGGCGGCGGACGCGTCGGGCGCGACGGCCGTGCCGGTCACCCCGTTCTGCTGCGCGAGCTCCAGCACCTGCTGGAGGACGTCGCGCACCTGGTCCTCGGGGATCACGCCGGCGAACAGGCCAACGGGCCGACCGCCGATGAGCGCCGCGACCGTGGGCACGGACTGCGCCTGGAACGCCTGGCCCAGCTGCGGGCTCTGGTCGACGTCGATCCGGACGAGCAGCACGCGCCCCGCCTGCTCGGTGATGATCCGCTCGAGCACGGGCGAGAGCTCGCGGCTGCTCGCGAGCCCCGTCGACACCAGCTCGACGACGACGGGCACGATCGACGAGATGTCGAGGAACTGCGTGAACGACGCGTCGTCCGCGGCGAGCACGAGGCCCGGGACGTCCACCGTCTGCGGCGAGGCCGGCGCACCGGCAGGAGCACCGGGTGCGCCGGGTGCGCCACCGGCGGGCGCGGCACCCGCCGGGGCCTGCGCGCGGTTCACGAGGGACGAGAGGTCGACGGCGCCGCGGAGGCTGGCGGCGGAGGGGGGCACGTTCGTCATGGGAGCTCCTTGGCCGAGGTGATGTGGGTGCTGGAGGCGTAGAGGCGGATCTTCTCCCCCGAGTTCACGGGGGGCACGTACATGAGCATCTGCGCCGTGCGGACGGTGTCGAAGCCCTTCGCGGAGTCGGTGAGCCCGGTGATGGCCTGCACCTCCGGGTTCGCGTTGACCTTGGCGCCCTGGGCGGTCGGCTTCGCGACGATGCCGAGCTTCACGGTGACGCTCACGAGCGCGCCGGACTCGACGGTCGACATGGCGACGGGCGTCGCGGAGTCGGCCGCGGCCGAGAACTCCACCGAGCCGGTCTCGCCGATCGAGGCCGGGAAGTCGACCTTGCGCTTGGCGTCCTGCGCGCGGACGCCGTCGTCTGTCGCGTCGAAGAGGGACGCGAACTCGCTCTGGTCGCCCTTGTTCAGCAGGTCCGCGTAGGCGGCGGAGAGCTGGTCCGGCTGGACCGCGAGCAGCTTCACGTCGGGCGCGAGCCGTGCGGCGCCGATCGCGGCGGGCGCCACGTCCGGCAGCGCCGCCGTGGTGGAGATGGGCATGGCGTACAGCACGCGGTAGTTCTCCCGCGGGCTCGTCTGCACGAGCGTGAGCGAGAGGGTCGGCGCGTCGTCCGCGTCCGGGTTCTTCACCACGGCGGCGATCGTGCGGGGCCAGGCGACGGTCGCCTGCGGCAGCGTGAGCTGGAGGTCGCCGGCGGGGATGGCGGGGACGGCCGCGATGTCGGGCTTCGCCTTCCGCACCTGGTAGTCGGACGTGCGCTCCTGGAGGGCGGGGCCCGCGAAGCGCGGGGACAGCTGGCCGGCGTCGAGCGCCTGGTCGGCCGCGGTGGCGACCGCGGAGACGCGCGAGACGATGCGCGCGGCCTGGTCGTCGGTGACGACGGGCGGATCCGCGTCCTCGGCCTCGCGCGCGGCGTCGAGCGACGACGTGGGGGTCGGCGTCGGGGTGGACGCGGCACCGGCCGTGAGCGCGGCGGGCGCCCCCGTGGTCGTGCAGCCGCTCAGAGCGAGGCCGGTGACGACGAGGACGGGCAGGGCGATCATGCTGCGACGACCGCGTCGCGGGGCGGGCGGGGCGGCGCCCGTGCCGGCGGTGAGCGCGGCACGGCGGGCGGCCGGGCCGATGCGCGGGATGCGGGGGCCGCCGCGCGGCGGCAGGTTGCGGCGCGGGCCGCGGCTGCGGCGGAGGTGGCGGATGGCGAGGAGGTAGAGCACGAGGCCCACGATCAGCAGGACGATGCCGCCGATCACGAGCGGGAGGACCCACGGCGACTCGCCCTCGGAGGGCCAGGACAGCGTGACCTCCGCGGGGGCCGCCGCCGTGCCGTCCGCGGCGAGCAGGACGCTGACGTCGTCGGGGAGGCGCGTGCTGAGCGACAGCTCGCCCTCGCCGGTCTCCTCGGAGAGCCAGAGGTCGGATCCGCGCGGGTCCGTGACGGCGGAGGTGACGGTCGCGGGCGTGCCCGAGCCGCCCTCCGGCGCGGGCGAGCTGCTGGGCGCGGGCGTCGGAGTGGCGGCCGCGGGTTCGACGACCTCGCTGGTCAGGGCCCCGGTCTCGTCCATCGCGATGCGCGTGTAGGGGCTGGTGCCCACCCACGCCTCGACGTCGGTCGTGGGGCCGTACGCGGCGAAGACCTCGCCGTCGCCGCGGGCGACGGTGTCCTGCAGGCCGGGGTGCGCGTTGAGCGTCTTCCCGCTGATGACCGTGTAGGCCGCGCCCCCGGCGGAGGACGTCGACGCGGTGATGCGGTCGGGTCCGGCCAGGAAGGTGTGCTGGGCGACCCCCAGGCCGATCATGAGGGCGGCGACCACGAAGGTCGCGATCGCCAGGACGAATCGCACGGGTGTCTCCTCTCGTGTCGTCGCGGGCGGCTGCGGTGATGGGCGGCGGCCGGCTCGGCGACCGCGGCGGCCGACGAGCGCGATGCCCGGGCGACGCTCCGCCGACATGCGGGCGGGCGGCGGCGGACGACGACATCGAAGGATACCGGACGACCCTGGGAGCGCCTCCCCTCCCCGCCCGCGACCCGGAGGCGGCCCGGGGGCGTACCGCGGACCGGGAACGCCGGTCTCGGTAGGATCGGCACCTGCCGTGCCCGCCACCGCGTGCGCGGACGCCCGACAAGGAGTCCCCGTGCCCCACGACGACACCCCGTTCAGCCCTGCCATGCGCGGCTACAACCGCGACGAGGTCGACCGGGCGGTCGGCGACCTGCGCCGCGAGCTGATCCGCTCGAACCAGCTGGCGGCGGAGGCCCGCGCCGAGGCCGAGCGCCTGCGCCGCGTCGAGGGGGAGCTGCGCGACGAGCTGGAGGAGGTGGGCAGCCCCACGTTCGCCGGGCTGGGATCCCGCCTCGAGGCGACCCTCCGCGTCGCCGAGGAGCAGTCCACGCGGCTCGTCGCGCAGGCCGACGCGGACGCCGCGCGCCTCCGCCGCGCCACCCAGGAGGAGACCGACGCGCAGCGCGCCGAGGCCGAGGCCACCGCGCGCCACCTCGTGGACTCCGCCCGGGCGCAGGCCGAGCAGATCGTCGACGCCGCCCGGCGCGAGGCCGACGACCTCCGGGAGCGCGCGGACGACCGCGCCGAGGGCCTCCGCAGCGACGCGGAGCGCGAGGCCGCCGCCCTCCTCCTCCGCACGCGCACCGAGGTCGCGGACCTCCGCGGCACGGCCGAGCGCGAGACGGATTCCCTGCGCGCCGAGGTCGCGCGCGAGGTCGCCGAGCTCCGGGCCCGGGTCGACCGCGAGACCGACGAGGCCCGCCGGGATGCCGCCGACCTCGCCCGCGACAACGCCCTGGCCCGCGGCGCCCTCGAGCGCGAGCTCGCCGATGCCCGCGCCCGCCACGACGAGTCCGTCGCCGAGGAGCGCGCCGACCTCGACCGCGAGATCCGCGAGGTCGAGGAGCGCCTCGGGCTCGATGCCGAGACGCAGCGCATCGCCCTCGCCCAGCTCGACGAGCAGACCCGCGCCGACCTCGACCGCGAGGTCGAGCAGGTGCGCACCG
This sequence comes from Clavibacter sp. CT19, assembly GCF_027858075.1. Classification (NCBI taxonomy): domain Bacteria; kingdom Bacillati; phylum Actinomycetota; class Actinomycetes; order Micrococcales; family Microbacteriaceae; genus Clavibacter; species Clavibacter sp. CT19. The sequence continues at coordinate 115,002 of NZ_JAQHYR010000004.1, forward strand.
ACCGGGATCGGGAGCTGCAGGCGTCCCGCGAGGACTTCGACCGCCGGATGCAGGCGGAGCGCACCGCGTTCGACCGAGACGTCGAGGAGACCCGCGCCTCGCTCGAGCGCGAGATCGCCGAGACACGCGAGGCGCTCGACCTCGAGGTCGCCACCGCCCGCGCCGAGCTCGCCCGCGATGTCGACGAGGCCCGCACCGACCTGGCCCGCGACATCGCGGCGGGCACCGAGGCGCTCGCCCGGGAGACCCGGGCCACGCGGGAGCAGCTGGAGCTCGAGGCGGTCACCGCGCGCACGGCCCTCGAGCGGGAGATCGCCGAGGCCGAGGCGCTGGAGGCCGACCGTCGCGAGGCCGAGCGGCTCCGGCTGGAGCGCGAGGCCGCTGAGACGCGCCGGATCCTCGCCGCCGAGGCCGACGAGGCGCGACTGGCCCTCAGCCGCGAGATCGAGCAGGGGCACCTCGACCTCGACGCCGAGATCACCGCCCGGCGCGACCACGACGCGCGCGACGCCGCCGAGCGCCAACGGGATGCCGCCGAACGCACCGCCGCGTACCTGGGCGAGGCCGAGGCGCGCCTGCAGGAGGTGACGGCGCTGCTCGCCTCCACCCGTCAGGAGGCGGAGGAGCTCGCGGTCGAGAGCCGCGAGTCCGCCCGCACGGTGCGCGAGGAGGCCGACCACGACGCCCGTGCGGCCATCGCCGACGCGGAGCGCCGCGCCCGCGAGACCCTGGCCGACGCCGAGCGCCGCGCCCGCGAGACGGTGGCCGACGCGGAGGAGCGCCTCGACCGCATTAGGATCGAGCGCGAGGCGGTGGCCGCGTACCTCGAGAACGTCCGCGGCGTGCTGACCCAGGCGGATGACGCGTCCTCCGACGATTCCCGCACCGTGCGCTGAGCGCCCGCCGACTCGGAGGTCCCGACGTGAAGATCCACAACCCCTACCGGCTCGGCCTCCTGGCCGGCCTCGGCGTCCTCACCGCCCTCGTCATCGGCGGCGCGCTCGTCTCGCTCGGCAGCGTCCTCACGTACGTCGGCACCGCCATCTTCCTGGCGCTCGGCATCGACCCGCTCGTGACCTTCCTCGAGCGCAAGGGGGTGCCGCGCCCCGTCGCCATCCTCGTGATCTTCCTCGTGCTCCTCGGCTCCCTGGCCGGGGTCCTCCTCGCCGTGATCCCCGTGGTCGTGAACCAGGCGAGCGCGCTCGTCACGCAGATCGTCGAGTACGCCCAGAGCGTGAGCGGCGACCAGTTCATCGCGAACCTGCAGTCGTTCGTGCCCCGCGAGGTCTTCGACGTGCAGAGCGGCGCCGACCAGCTCATCACCTACCTGTCGAACGCGTCCAACGTCGCGACCATCACGGGCAACGTCATCAACGTCGCCTTCACCATCGGCAACTTCCTCTTCGGCACGGTCATCATCCTGATCCTCACGATGTACTTCACGGCCTCGCTCAACTCCTTCAAGAGCGGCCTCTACAAGCTGGTGCCGGCGACGCGGCGCGCGCGCTTCGCCGACATCGCCGAGCAGATCACCCAGTCGGTCGGCCGCTACGTCACGGGCCAGGTGGGGCTCGCGCTCTGCAACGGCGTGCTGAGCTTCATCTACCTGAGCATCGTGGGCGCGGCGCTCCCCGCCGTGTGGGCGTTCATCGCGTTCCTCTTCTCGCTGCTGCCGCTCGTGGGCACCATCACCGGCTCCACGCTCATCGTGCTCGGCCAGGTCGTGCTGCTGCCGGAGTCGACGAACACCTGGATCGCGGTGGCGGTCTACTACCTCGTCTACATGCAGATCGAGGCGTACGTCCTCAGCCCGAACATCATGAACCGCGCGGTCAAGGTGCCCGGTGTGGTGGTGGTGATCGCCGCGATCACGGGCGGCACGCTGCTCGGCGTGCTGGGGGCCCTCATCGCGGTGCCGGTCGCCGCCGCGGTGCTGCTCATCATCCGGCAGGTCGCCGTGCCGCTCCAGAACGAGCGCTGACGCCCGTCCGGCTCAGGCCGGAGGCCACTCCGTCGGGAGCGGCAGCGCGGCCGGGTTCACGGTCCGCACGATCTCGGTGAGCACGCGGGACACCTGCGACTCCCCCACCCACAGGTGCTTGGCGCCGTCGACCGCGATGAGCTCCGCCTCGGGCACGGACGCGAACCTCCGGCGTGCCTCGTCCGGCTGCAGGAAGTCGTCGTGCTCGGGCACCAGGATCACGAGCCGGCGGGGGTCGCCGTGCCAGGCGGCGACCTCCTCGGCGCTCGCCCGGTGCAGCGGGGGCGAGAGCAGCGCCGCGCCCTCGACGGGGTGCGCGCGTCCGTGCCGCAGCGCGATCTCGGTGCCGAACGACCAGCCGACGATCCACGGCGCCGGGAGCCCGCGCTCGGCGACGAGGTCCATGGCGGCGGCCAGGTCGTGGCGCTCCCCCTCGCCGCCGTCGAAGGCGCCCTCGCTGGTCCCGCGGGCGGACGTCGTGCCCCGCGTGTTGAAGCGCAGCACGGCGAGGTCGGCGAGGGCGGGGAGGCGCAGCGCCGCCTTGCGCAGCACGTGCGAGTCCATGAACCCGCCCGCGGTCGGCAGCGGATGCAGCGTCACGAGGGTGGCCACGGGATCCCGGTCGGCCGGCAGCGCCAGCTCCCCCACGAGGCGCAGGCCGTCGGCGGTGACGAGCTCCACGTCCTCGCGCCGGGCGGGCAGCTCGGTGGAGCTCGTGATGGGGCGGGGGGCGGTGTCCGTCATGAGACCTTCCAGCAGTGGGAGTGCCAGTGCCGGCGGGCGGCGAGGTCGCTCTCCTCGCCCATCATCCCGTCGGCGCGCCACGCGACGACGTGCGCGTGGCCCGGCTCGATGTCGAGCAGGCATCCGGGGCAGCGGTACACCTTGAGCGCGCGGGCGGCGGAGACGGGCTGCACGTTCCAGACGCGTCCGCGCCGGGTCTCCGTGTGCTGCGAGCCGCTGAGGAGGCGCGTCAGCACGTCCTCGTCCTCGTCCCCCGGGCGGCGTCTCCCCCGGGGTCGATTGCTGCGCGGCATGATCCGATCCTAGGCCGCGCGCCGCGCCGTCCCGTCAGCCGGTGTCGCCCTGCCGGCCGAGGCGCGCCTCCTCGTGGTCCAGCATCCGCTGGGCGCGCGCGAGGACCCGCGAGGGGTGCCGTCCCGTGCCGCGCGCCTCCAGCAGCGCCTGGCGCTCGGCGTCGAGGACGTGGCGGCGGAGCAGGAGGTAGGTCGCGCGAGGGGTGAGCGGCGCGTCGTCGTCGGCCGCCATCGCCTCGGCGCGCTCGCTCGCCCACTCCGCGCGCAGAGCCGTGTCGCGGCGCACGCGCTCCACCACCTGGGGGTCGACCTCCTGGCCGTGCGGCAGGGTCCGCGCGCCCTCGTCGAGCGCGCGGATGCCCGCGTCGGCGAGCTCCGACACCAACTCCGCGAGGTCGCGCTCGTCCTCCACCTGGTCGCTCCCCCGGATCCCGCTCAGGCGGATGACCGCGGGGAGCGTCCCGCCGTTCACGAGCAGGGACACGATCGCGACCGTGAAGGCGATCAGCACCAGCTGCGCCCGGTACGGGGTCCCGTTCGGCAGCGACTGCGCCGCCGCCAGCGTCACCACGCCCCGCATGCCGGCCCAGCCGAGCACGAGGCCGCCGCGCCAGCCGAGACCCTGCGAGCGGAGCGCCTCGATGTCCGCCCGGCGGCGTCGGAGGATCCGCGCGGCCCGGCGCTCCCGACGGCTGGGCCGGTCGTCGCCGCGCGCGCGGCGGAGGCGATCGAGCCAGCGCCCGACGCGTCGCGCCCGTTCCGCGGCGCGCTGCTCGTGACGACGCAGGCCCAGCAGCAGCGGCACGAGGAAGGCGAAGCGGATGAGGGTCAGCACCGCGAGGGTGAGGAGCCCGTAGAGGATCGCCGTGTCGACTCCGAGGTCGGCCTCGTGCACCTCGTCGAGGATGTCCCGGAGCTCCAGCCCCATCACGAGGAACACCCCGTTCTCGAGCAGGAACAACGCGGTCCGCCAGTTGAGCCGCTCGTTGATCCGCGACTGCGCCGACAGCGTGGAGGCGCTCCGGTGCCCCGACCAGATGCCCGCGGCGACGACCGCGAGCACCCCGGACGCCCCGATCTCCTCGGCGGGGATGAACGCCACGAACGGCACCGCGAAGGAGATGGCCGTGTCGAGCACGGGGTCGTCGAGGCGACGTCGGATCTCGGTCGTGAGGGCGCCGACGGCGATGCCGATGGCCAGGGCGCCCACCGCGGAGAGGAGGAAGCCGCCGGCGGCCTGCCACAGGTCGACCGAGGCGCCCACGGCGGCGATCGACGTCCGCAGCAGCACCAGGGCGGTCGCGTCGTTGACGAGGCCCTCGCCCTCCAGCACCGTCACGAGGCGCGGCGGCAGTCCGAGACGCCGGGCGATGCTCGTCGCGGCCACGGCGTCCGGCGGGCTCACCACCGCCCCGAGGGCCAGCGCGCCCGCGAACGACAGGTCCGGGAACAGCGCGTAGAGCAGGAGGCCGATGCCCGCGGCCGACACCAGCACGAGGACGACGGAGAGGCTGACGATCGTGCGGAGGTTGCGTCGCAGGTCCACGAGCGGCACCGTCACCGCGGCGCCGTACAGCAGCGGCGGGAGGACGCCCGCGAGGATCAGCTCGGGCGGCACCTCCACGGGAGGAACCCCCGGGAGGAAGGAGACGCCGACGCCCACCAGCACGAGCACGAGCGGCGTCGCCACGCGGATCCGTCGGGCGAGGAGGGTGACGGCGACCAGGGTCGCGATCCCGGCGACGCCGAGAGCCGCGTAGTCCATGCTCCGAGGCTAGTCCGACGGGCGGACGACGGACGCCCGTCCGGATCGGGATCCGGACGGGCGTCGGGTCAGTACCAGTTCTTCAGGACGCTGTGCGCCTTGGCGCCGCACGGGGTGCCGTAGCGCGAGTCGATGTAGCCGAGGCCCCAGGTGATCTGCGTTGCGGGGTTGGTCTGCCAGTCGGCGCCGGCGGACGCCATCTTGCTGCCGGGCAGCGCCTGCGGGATGCCGTACGCGCCGCTCGGGTTGTACGCGTTGGTGCGCCAGCCGGACTCCTTGTTCCACAGGTAGTCGAGGCACGCGAACTGGTCGTCGCCCATGCCCTGCGACGCGAGGATGCTGCGGGCGATGCCGCGCGCGCTGCCGGGATCCGGGACGGCCACCGGTCCGCCGGAGGACGGGGACCCGCCGGACGCCTTGGCACCGGTACCCGATCCCGAGCCGGTCGACGGAGCGGGAGCGACGACGGGCGGGGGCGGTGGCGGCGGCGGGGCGACGGACTGGAAGCCCGGCTCGATCTCGACCGTCGTCTCCGCGGACGCCACGGTGAGCGTCTGGGCGTCGGCCCGGGCGAGCTGGGCGACCGTGGCCTGGTACTCCTGGTACTGCGGGTTCGCGACCGCGCCCGACGTGGGATCCACGACGTTGACCAGCATGAACGCGGCGGCCGCGCCGAAGGCGATGGTGGGGGCCGCCACACGGGAGAACGCCGATCGGCGTCGGCGGACGGGCCTCGGAGCGGCGGTGAGCGGCTGGCGAGGGGCGAGGTCGTGCGCGTGTCTACCCATAACTCCGCTCGACTTTACCCATCCGTTACCTCGATGGCGAGTCGAGAGCCGGATCGGGGGCGTCCTGCCAGGCGCGGATGCGGTGGAGGAACCGTGGGTCGCCTCAGCGGACGGCGTTCATCACGTCGACCACCGCGTCGAGGAGCAGGTCCACCTGCGCCTCGCGATAGCCGCCGCGACACGGGTGGAAGGCCACCGTGCGCACGTCGTCGACGCTCATGGGCTTCGTGCCGCGGAAGTACTTGGCGACGCGGTCCGCGAAGCGGTCGACCTCGCGGCGGTCGTACCCGGTCGTGAGGAGCCCCGCCCGGTCGAAGCGCTCCCCCGCCGGACGGCTGACCCGGTCGAGGATTTCCTGCGCCGCCCGTCGCGCCTCCGCGTTCCAGGCGTCCGCGCCGACGCGGGCCACCGTGCGGTCGCGCTCGCGCACCGCGAAGGCGTCCTCCAGGCGCTCGAGCACGCGGTCGACCGCGGCGGCCGAGTAGCCGCCACGGCGCATGTCGAAGGACACGCGGCGGATGGTCTCCGAGGTGAGGGAGCGGTCGGCCTCGTCGTCGTAGCAGCGGCGCGCGTCCTGCAGGAAGGCGTCGACCTGCGCGGGGTCGTAGCCGCGCTCGCGGCGCCCGGCGGTCGGGAAGGTGGTGGTCATCCGGGACATCCTACGAGGGAACGCCCTGGACGATGAGGAACAGCGCGTAGGCCACGGCGGCGGACGGGAGGATCGAGTCGAGCCGGTCGAGGAACCCGCCGTGGCCCGGCAGCCAGGAGCTGATGTCCTTCACGCCGAGGTCCCGCTTCATCAGCGACTCGGCGAGGTCGCCCATCGTCGCGGTCACGACGATGACGAGGCCCATGACCACGCCGAACCACCACGGCTGGTGGATCATGAACTCGGCGACGAGGACGCCGGCCAGGACCGCCGCGACCGCCGCACCCGCGAACCCCTCCCACGTCTTCTTCGGGCTGATCGTCGGGGCCATGGGGTGCTTGCCGAAGTTGAGGCCCGCCGCGTATGCGCCCGTGTCGCAGCAGACCACGAGGATGAGGAACGCCAGCGTCCACCACTCGCCGCCGTCCTCGGCCGTGAGCAGGACGGCGAACGACCCGAGGAGGCCGACGTAGGCGAGCAGGAAGAGGCTCGAGCCGATGTCGCCCGCGAGCGCCCGGGAGGACGTGCGTCGGGCCGGTACCGCCTGCTCGACGACGCGCCACAGGGCGAGGCCGGCCATGGTGCCGAGCAAGCCGAGCCACTGCCCGTCGGGCCGCCAGAGGTAGGTGAGCGGCAGGTAGGCGACCACCGCCACCACGGACCCGACGCGCGGCACGCGCCGACCGGCCTGACGGAGGGCCGTCGCCAGCTCGTACGCCGTGAACGCGATGAGCGCCATGGCGATCAGGACGAACAGCTCCTTCACCACGACGAGGCTGACGAGCACGACCCCGCCGAGCAGCAGGCCCACGGACACGGCGAACAGCAGGTTGCGTCCGGTGCGCGCGTTGATGCGGTCGTTCGTCGCCTCCAGCGAGGCGCGGGTCGCCCGCACCTGGGCGGTGAGGTCGGCACGCGTCGCCTGCACCTGCGCCTCGAAGTCCGCGCGGGTCACGCGGCCGCGGTGCCGCCGGATCCGCGGAGCGCCGCCGGGCCCCGTCGCGGGCGGGACGACGGGCGCCCGCTCGGCGGGATCGTCGGGGCTGTCCACCTAGACCTCGAGGAGTTCGGTCTCTTTGCGCTTCAGCGCGTCGTCGACCTGGTCGGTGTGCGTCTTGGTGAGGGCCTCGAGCTCCTTCTCACCACGGGACACCTCGTCGTCGCCGACCTCGCCCTTGAGCGCGTCCAGCTCGTCCTTGGAGCGGCGGCGGATGTTGCGGACGCTCACGCGCCCCTCCTCGGCCTTGCCGCGGACGATCTTGACGAACTCCTTGCGGCGGTCCTCCGTGAGCTCAGGGAGCGTGAGGCGGACCATCTCGCCGTCGTTGCCGACGGTGGCGCTGAGGTTGGGGACGTTCACGAGCGCCTTCTCGATCTCCCTGAGCGCCGTCTTGTCGTAGGGCGTGACGATGAGCGTCCGCGCCTCCGGGTTGTTCATGCTGGCGAGCTGGCCGAGCGGCGTGGGGCTGCCGTAGTACTCGACGAGGACCTTCTGGAAGAGGGCGGGGTTGGCGCGGCCCGTGCGGACGGATCCGAAGTCCTCCTTCACCGACTCGACGGCCTTGCCCATCCGGTCTCGGGCATCTGCGAGGACTTCGGCGACGGTCACGGGATCTCCTTCGGTAGCGCGGACGCGGCAGGCGCCCGATCGATCTTAACGCGGATGGGGAGGCCATCCCGCCCGGCGCGGCCGCGGGGCCGGCGGGCGGACGACCTCGTCAGTTGGAGACGATGGTGCCGATGCGCTCGCCCCGGATGGCGCGCGTGACGTTGCCGCCGGGCTCCATGCCGAAGACCACCATCTTCATGTCGTTGTCCATGCAGAGGGAGAACGCGGTCGAGTCGACGACCTTGAGCCCCTGCTGGAGCGCGTCCTGGTAGGTGAGCGTGTCGAGGAGCGTGGCGGACGGATCCGTGCGCGGGTCCCCCGTGTAGACGCCGTCGACGCCGTTCTTGGCGACGAGCACCTCGACGGCCTGGATCTCCAGCGCGCGCTGGGCGGCGACCGTGTCGGTGGAGAAGTACGGCAGACCCGCTCCGGCGCCGAAGATGACGATGCGGCCCTTCTCGAGGTGGCGCTCCGCGCGACGCGGGATGTAGGGCTCGGCGACCTGGGTCATCGAGATGGCGGACTGCACGCGCGTCGCCGCACCGGCCTGCTCGAGGAAGTCCTGGAGGGCGAGGGCGTTCATCACGGTGCCGAGCATGCCCATGTAGTCGGCGCGGCCTCGGTCCATGCCCCGCTGCGAGAGCTGCGCGCCGCGGAAGAAGTTGCCGCCGCCGACGACGATGGCGACCTCGACGGCCTCTGCCGCCTCCGCGATCTCGCGCGCCAGGGCGCTCACGACGTCCGGGTCGACGCCCATCTGGCCGCCGCCGAAGGACTCCCCCGAGAGCTTGAGGAGGACGCGGCGCCTGGTGGTCTGATCGGTCATGGTGCTGTTCCCGTCCCTCGGTCGGAGCCGCATCAGGCCCCGGTCCAATCTACTGTGGCGCCAGGGTGGGGACGACGGCGGATCACGCCGCCGTCCGGGCCCGGGCATGGCGAAGGGAGCCCGGGTCGCGATGACCCGGGCTCCCCGTGGTGGTGCTACGCGCCGACCTTGAAGCGGGCGAAGCCCGTGATCGTGAGGCCCGCGGCCTCGACGACCTTCTTGACCGACTGCTTGTTGTCCTTCGCGTAGTCCTGCTCGAGGAGCGCGACCTGCTTGAAGAAGCCGGTGAGGCGACCCTCGATGATCTTCGGCAGGGCGGCCTCGGGCTTGCCCTCGTTGCGGGAGATCTCGGTGACGATCGCGCGCTCGGCCTCGACCTTGTCCGCCGGGACGTCCTCGCGGGCGAGGTACTCCGGGTCGGCGAACGCGATGTGCTGCGCGATGCTGCGGGCCGTCTCGGCGTCGGTGCCCGAGTAGTCGACGACGACGCCGACCTGGGGCGGGAGGTCCTTCGACGTGCGGTGGAGGTAGACCTCCTGGTGCTCGCCGGCGAGGCGGACCACGCGGCGGAGCGCGATCTTCTCGCCGAGGATGGCGGCCTGGTCGCTGATGAGCTGGTCGACGGTCTGCTCGCCGGCGGGGGCCTGCAGGGCCTCCTCGACGGTGGACGCGCCGGCCGCGACGACCGCGGCGAGGACGGACTCGGACAGCGCGATGAACTTGTCGTTCTTCGCGACGAAGTCGGTCTCGCACGCGAGCTCGATGAGGGTGGCGGCGCCGCCCTCCTCGGATGCGGCGACGAGGCCCTCGGCGGTGGAGCGGTCGCCGCGCTTCGCGTTGCCCTTCTGGCCCTTGAGGCGCAGGATCTCGATGGCCTTCTCGATGTCGCCGTCGGCCTCGACCAGCGCGTTCTTGCTGTCCATCATGCCGGCGCCGAGGCGGTCGCGCAGCTCCTTGACGTCAGCGGCAGTGAAGTTCGCCATGCTCATGGACTCCTTCTGTAGGTGATGATCCGGGGGTGTCCCGGTGGTGAGTGCCCGACGGGCGGGCGCGGTTCCCCGCGCCCGCCCGTCGGGATGGTGCGTGTGGCGGACTACTCGGAGACAGGGACCGTCGTGGAGGGCGCTGCCTCGGCCTCGGTCGCCTCGGCCTCGATCTTCGCCTCGGTGGCGTCGTCGGACTCGGGGGCGTGCACGGGGGCGGGGACCTCGTCCTCGGACTTCGCCTCGTTCTTGGCGGAGACCTCGGCGTCGACGTCGTTCTCCTCGACGGGCAGCTCGGCCTTGGCGGCGTCGCCCTGCTCGAGCAGCTCGCGCTCCCAATCGGCCAGCGGCTCGGCGGGCGCGGAGCCCTCGGCGTCGGGCTTCTGGTGGCGCTGGATGAGGCCCTCGGCGGCGGCGTCGGCGATGATGCGCGTCAGCAGCGCGACGGAGCGGATCGCGTCGTCGTTGCCCGGGATCGGGTACTGGACCTCGTCCGGGTCGCAGTTGGTGTCGAGGATGCCGATGACGGGGATGCCGAGCTTGCGCGCCTCGTCGATCGCGAGGTGCTCCTTCTTGGTGTCCACGACCCACATCGCCGACGGCGTCTTGGTCAGGTTGCGGATTCCGCCGAGGCTCTTCTCCAGCTTGTCGCGCTCGCGACGCTGGATGAGGAGCTCCTTCTTGGTGAAGCCGCGCGTCGTGTCGTCGAAGTCGACGAGGTCGAGCTCCTTGAGGCGGTTGAGGCGCTTGTGCACGGTCTGGAAGTTGGTCAGCAGACCACCCAGCCAGCGCTGGTTGACGTAGGGCTGGCCGACGCGCTGCGCCTGCTCGGCGATGGACTCCTGCGCCTGCTTCTTGGTGCCGACGAAGAGGATGGTGCCGCCGTGGGCGACGGTCTCCTTGACGAAGTCGTAGGCCTTGTCGATGAGGGCCAGCGACTGCTGGAGGTCGATGATGTAGATGCCGGAGCGCTCGGTGAAGATGAAGCGCTTCATCTTCGGGTTCCAGCGCGTCTTCGGGTGACCGAAGTGGACGCCGCAGTCGAGCAGCTGGCGGATGGTGACGACGGCCATGGCCGTACTCCTGTTCCGGCGCGCGCTCGCGCGGCGCGCCTCGTCGGTTCGCTCGGCGGTCGGGACGACCGCTGATCCTGGTGCCCGGCGCGCATCCGCTCCTCGAGCGACAGGGATCATCGCCGGGAGGAGACCGAGTGGATGCGGAGGCCTGATGGGCACGCGTAGTCACCCGACCTGGATCGGGTGCTGGTCGATGGTACCACCCGCGGAGCGGTCCGCCGGGTCAGCGGCGCGCGGCGTCCTTGCGCTTCTTGGGCTTGTCGACGAAGAGCGTCTCGGCCTCCTCGAGCGACATGCCGTTGGTCTCCGGGATCTTCATGAGCACGAAGACGAACGAGAGGGCGGCGAACGCCGCGTACATGCCGTAGGTGAAGGGCAGCGAGAACGCGGAGAGCGCCGGGAACGAGACGGTGATGACGAAGTTGGCGATCCACTGGGCCATCGCGGCGACGCCGAGCGCCTTCGCGCGGATGCGGTTCGGGAAGATCTCGCCGAGCAGCACCCAGACGAGCGGGCCCCACGAGGCGCCGAAGCCGATGACGAAGACGTTGGCCGCGATGATCGCGATGACGCCGAAGGGCTGCGGCAGCGCCACCTCGCCGTCGACGGTCGCGGACTGGCTGAAGCAGACGGCCATGACGGCGAGGGACACGGCCATGGCGAGCGAGCCGGTCAGGAGGATCGGTCGGCGGCCGATGCGGTCGACCAGGGCGATGGCGATGAAGGTGACGGCGACGTTGGTGACGGCCGTGATGACCGAGGTGGTGAGCGACTGGGACTCGTCGAAGCCGACGGCCTGCCAGAGCGTCGTGGAGTAGTAGAAGATCACGTTGATGCCGACGAACTGCTGGAACACGGACAGGATGATGCCGATCCAGACGATGCCCTGCAGGCCGAACTTCCGTCCGCGGAGCGTGCCGGTGCGCTTGGCGACGCGGTCCTCCTCGATCTGGCGCTCGAGGTCGCGGCTGGCGCGGTCGATGTCCTCCTGCTTCCAGACGCTCGCGAGGATCGCCTGGGCCTCGTCCTTGCGGCCCTTCTCCACGAGGAAGCGGGGCGACTCGGGGAGGCGGAAGGCGAGGAAGCCGTAGACGATGGCGGGGATGGCGCAGACGAGGAGCATCCAGCGCCAGGCCTCCAGGCCGAGCCAGAAGCCCTCGGACGCGCCTCCCGCGGCCCCGGCGAAGACGGCGTCGGAGAGCAGGGCGGTGAAGATGCCGAGCGTGATCGCGAGCTGCTGGAGCGACGCGAGCCGGCCGCGGAGGAGCTTCGGAGAGATCTCCGCGATGTACGCGGGGGCGACGACCGACGCGATGCCGATGCCCAGTCCGCCGATGACGCGCCAGATGGTGAGGTCCCAGACGCTGAACGCGAGACCGGAGCCGAACGCGCTGATGAAGAAGAAGAACGCGCCCGCGATCATGGTCCAGCGCCGTCCGAAGCGGTCCGCGATGCGACCCGCGAGGTAGGCGCCGAGCGCGCAGCCGAGCAGGGCGCTCGCGACGGCGAGTCCGATGAGCGTCTCGCTCAGCGCGAACCGGCCCTGGATCGCGGAGACCGCGCCGTTGATGACCGAGGAGTCGAACCCGAAGAGGAAGCCCCCCACCGCGGCGGAGACCGCCAACCCGATCGCGCGTCGCTGGAGCTTCTTCTCATCCCGGGGGGTCGTCGTCTCGTTCACAACGGACCACTCTGCCACTTCTCCGCGGTGCGGGTCGCCCGGCGACGCCCGTGCTAGCGGGCCCGCATCCTGGACCGCGTGACGTCGGCGCGCGCGGCGTCGACGAGCGGGAGGCGGGAGCGGATGCGGGCACAGGCGGGACGGGCGAGGGCGCGAGGGGCGGACCGGGCGGGACGGGTGAGAGTGCGAGGGGCGGACCGGGCGGGACGGGCGGGATCGGCGGGGGCGGAAGCGTCGGGGCATCGGGTGGCGCTGGCAGAGGGTGCCGGCGGCGCGTGGCGGGGACGGAGGGGGACGGTCCGAGCGGCCCGCGTCGTGGTCGCCGCCCTCACGACGGCATGCGCCCTCGCCGTGGGGCCTACCTGCCCGAGCGAGACGGCGGTGGCGCTCGGGGCCGTCCCGCGATCGCACGCGATGCGCGCGATCGGCGCGGAGCGGTGGACGACGCCGACCGCAGGCGCGGCCTCAAGTGCGGCCGTAGCCGTTGGTGCGGCCTCATGCGCGGCCGTAGCCGTTGGTGCGGCCTCATGCGCGGCCGTAGCCGTTGGTGCGGCCTCATGCGCGGCCGTAGCCGTAGCCGCGGATGACGGCAGCGCGGGTCGCGGGTCCGGTGCCGAGGGTGCCGACGGCGCATCCGCGTCGTCCGCGTCGTCCGCGTCGTCCGCGTCGTCCGCGTCGTCCGTGGCGCCCCGGTGGCGGTGGCCGGTGCGCCCTCCGCACACGGTCACGCGCCCCTTCTCGCCGCCGGCCACCGCGTACGGCCCCGGTCATCGCGGCGTCGACATCGCCGCGGATCCGGGCGCCGAGGTCCTGGCGCCCGCCGACGGCACGGTGTCGTTCGCGGGCGTCGTCGTCGATCGACCCGTCGTCAGCATCCGTCACGCGGACGGGCTCGTGTCCTCGGTGGAGCCCGTCGTCCCGACCGTCTCCGCCGGGGAGCGCGTGTCGGTCGGGCAGGTCATCGGGACCGTGGCCGCCGCGCCCCGGCACGAGCCCGACGGCGGCGTGCACCTCGGGGCCCGGCTCCACGGCGAGTACGTGGATCCGGCTCTGCTCCTCGCGTCGCTCCGCCACGCGGTGCTGCTGCCGCTGGACCCCTGAAGCGTCCGGCCCGTGCATCGGCGCGCACGGACCAGGCGACCGCGACGGCCCGGTGGCCCGCGGCGACGGACGCCGCCGGACGGGCGCGTCGCGCGCGAGCGCTCCCCGCTCCGGCATCCGACGCGGGCACGCGTGCGTCCACGCGCTGCCGCAGACGCGCCCGCCGCGTCTCAGGCGCGCGGGTGCGCACCCGCGTAGCTGCGGCGCAGCCGGTCGACGGAGACATGCGTGTAGATCTGCGTGGTCCCGAGGCTGGCGTGCCCGAGCATCTCCTGCACGGTGCGCAGGTCCGCCCCGCCGTCCAGGAGGTGGGTGGCCGCCGTGTGCCGGAGCGCGTGCGGCCCCTGCGGCCCCGAGCCGGGGATGCCCTCGAGCAGCGACGCGACGAGCCCGTAGACGGCGCGCGGACCGAGACGCCCTCCGCGGGCGCCGAGCATGAGGGCGCTGCCGGTCCGCGGGGTGACGAGATGGGGTCGGCCGCGCGTGACGTAGGCGTCCAGCGCCTCGGCAGCGGGCACGCCGAACGGCACGACGCGCTCGCGGTCGCCCTTCCCGACGACGCGAGCGGTCAAGCGCGACGGATCGATGTCGCCGAGGTCGAGGCCGATGAGCTCGGACACGCGGAGCGCCGAGGCGTACAGCAGCTCGACGACGGCCAGGTCACGCAGGGCAGCCGGCTCGTCCTCCGCGGCGCGCGCGGCGAGTCCGTCGAGGAGGGCGGACATCTGCTCGCGGGCGAGGACGCGCGGGAGATGCGTCCCGGCGCGGGGGGCCTTCAGCCGCGCCGCGGGATCGGCGTCGATCCGCCCCTCCCGCAGGAGCCATGCGCAGAATCCCCGGACGGCCGCGGAGCGTCGTGCGAGGGTGGCGGGGGCGAGCCGCGCCTGGGATCCGCGCCACATCCAGTCCCTCAGCAGCTCGAGATCGAGATCGGCGGCGGCGGTGACGCCCTGGCTGGCCGCATGCGCGGCCAGGTCCTGGAGGTCAGACGCGTAGGACCGCACGGTGTTCGCCGAGCTGCCCCGCTCCAGCCGGAGCGCGACGCCGAAGCCGTCGATGTCCCGCTCGAGGGGGGTGCGACCGGTCCGAGGCGTCTCCATGCCCGAAGGCTACGGTCTCCTCCCCCGCACGCCGACGCTCCGCGCCGGACGAGGGGCGTCGCCCGTCCGCATCCGGCGCGGTCCCGAGTCATCGCGAGGACGGACGACGGACCCAACCCCCGTCCGGACGCGCGACGTGGCCCTCGAGCTCGAGCCGTCCGAGGACGGACGACGTCTCCGCGATGCCCAGACCCGCCTGGGAGGCGACCTCGGAGGTCTCCCGCGCTCGCCGGGTGCTCAACGCGTCGAGGACGCGTGTCACCCGCGGGTCGGCCACGGCGTCCGCGCTCGACGTCCGAGCGCGCCCCGCCTCGTCCGGAGACGGCCCGGACGGACGCGGGGCCGGCGCGTGCGACGGGAACGTCCGGGGCCCGGCAGCGGCTCCCGCAGGATGCCGCGTGACGTCATCGGGTCTCGACGCGCGGACGACGCCCGCGTCCTCCCACGCGCCTCCCCTGTCGGCCGGGACGAGCTCCATCGCATCCTCCGCCGAGGTGATGCACACGGCTCCGGACTCGCGGATCAGCCGGTGGCAGCCGGACGAGGAGACGCTCGTGACGGGTCCGGGCACGGCTCCCAGCGGTCGCTCCAGCGCCAGCGCGTGGTTGGCCGTGTTGAGCGATCCGCTGCGGGCCCCCGCCTCCACGACCACCGTGGCGGCACTGACGGCGGCGATCAGCCGATTGCGCAACAGGAACCTCCAGCGAGTGGGCGAGGCGCCGCAGGGCAGCTCGGACACGAGCGCCCCGTCCCGGCGCATCCGGCCGAAGAGCTCCGTGTGCCCCGCCGGGTACAGGCGATCGACGCCCCCCGCGAGGAAGGCGACGGTCCTGCCTCCGGATGCGACGGCCGCTCGGTGAGCGACGCCGTCGATGCCGTAGGCCCCGCCCGACACGATCTCCATGCCGCGGTCGACGAGCCCGCTGGCGAGCTCGGCGGTGACGTGCTCGCCGTACCCGGTGGCGGCACGGGCGCCGACGACCGCGACGGATCTCGGGAGGGCGGCCAGAGCCCGCTCCTCGCCGGTCCACCAGAGGACGAGCGGGGCATGCGGCCCGAGGTCGTCCGCGCCGTCGGGCCACGCCGGGTCCCCGGGCACGAGCACCCGAGCGCCGACGGCGCGGGCCGCGTGCAGCCTGGCCATCGCCTCGGTGCGCACGACACGCGGCCTCCACCGCTCGAGCGCGGCGCGCACCTCGTCGACGAGCGCATCGCGGCCGTCGGCCTCGAGGACGAGTCCGGCGTCGACCATGCGACCCACGACCCCGTCCGCGGACCGCACGTCGACCACGGCAGCGAGGGCGCCCGCCGCCCCGAGGACCCCGACGACCGCACCGGCGACGCGGTCACCCGGCTCCGCGATCCCGGACCAGGTGCAGCGCGCCACGATCTCGGGCGCATCGTCTCCGTCGCCGACGCCGTCGGTGGGGGCGGTCGGCCGGAGGGCCGCCACGAGCTCCCGCGCCTCCGCCGCGGACATCCCGAGCCGCGCGACCGTCCGAGCCCGTGCATCGCCGGGTGCGGGCGCGCGCTCGAGGCCCGCGAGGGGTTCGGTGCGCTCGCCGTCCGGCGCGGCGCCCACGTCCACGCCGCCGTCGGTCACGATGCGCCCCGCAGGAGGAGGGCGCGCCCGAGGTGGTCGGCATCGGGGCGCGGGGCGCCGTCGAGGTCGGCCAGCGTCCACCCGATGCGGAGCACGCGGTCGTAGCCGCGCATGGTGATGAGCCCGCGGTCGAGGGCGCGGTCGAGCGAGGCGGTGGCCCCGCGGCCGAGGCCCGCCTCCCGCCGGAGCCAGGGCCCGGACGCGTGGGCGTTGAGCCGCCACGGCGTCCCGGACCAGCGCTCGGCGGCGGCAGCGCGGGCGACGGCGACGCGGGCACGGCCGGACTCCGTGGTCGTGCGAGGAGCCCCGTCGGCGGCTCGGTGGACGGCGCTCGTGACCCGGCGCACGGTGAGCCGGATGTCCATGCGGTCCATGAGCGGTCCCGACAGGCGGGCGAGGTACCGGCGGCGGGCCTGCGGCGGGCACGTGCAGTCGGCGCCGGGCACGCCGAACGACCCGCACGGGCACGGGTTCGCGGCCATGACCAGCTGGAAGCGGCCGGGGAAGTGGGCGACGCCGTTGGCCCGGTGGATGCTCACGACCCCCGACTCCAGCGGCTGCCGCAGGCAGTCCAGCACCGCCCCCGAGAACTCCGGCGCCTCGTCGAGGAACAGCACTCCCCCGCTGGCCCGGACGGCGGCTCCGGGTCGGATGCGGCCGCTGCCGCCGCCGACCAGGCCGGAGGCGCTCGCCGTGTGGTGCGGTGCCTCCAGCGGCGGACGCACGGGCAGCTCCGGGCCGAGCTGGTCGCCGCACAGGGAGCGGACGCAGCCGACCTCGAGCGCCGCCTCCTCGTCGAGGTCGGGCAGGAGACCGGGCAGCCGCTGGGCGAGCATCGTCTTGCCCGCGCCAGGTGGCCCGAGCAGGAACATGTGGTGGCCACCGGCCGCCGCGACGACGAGCGCGTCCACGGCCTCCTCGTTGCCCACCACGTCCCCGAGGCACGGCCTCGGATCGGCCGTCCCCGGCTGGACGGCGGCCGATGCCGGCGGGCCGTGGACGACATCGCCGGCGTCCGGCTCCGGTTCCAGCTCCGCGCCATGGTGGATGGCCGCCTCGCGCAGGCCGGACACGGCGACCACCCGCATGTCCGGCACGAGCGAGGCCTCGTCGGCGTGGCACCGCGGCACCATGACCCGCCGGCATCCCGCCCGACGGGCCGCGAGCACCGCGGGGAGCACGCCGTGCGTGGGACGCAGCCGCCCGTCGAGCCCCAGCTCGCCCAGGTGCACCGTGCCAGCGACGGACTCGGCCGACACGGATCCGCCGGCGGCCAGGACCGCCAGGGCGATGGCGAGGTCGAAGCCCGAGCCGTGCTTGGGCAGGACGGCCGGCGAGAGGTTGACGGTGACGCGTCGGACCGGGAACTCGCATCCGGCGTTCCCCGTGGCCGCCCGGACGCGCTCCCGCGCCTGGCTGAGCGCGGCGTCCGGCAGCCCGATGAGGACGAAGCCGGGCAGCTGGCTCGTGATGTCCGCCTCGACGTCGACGAGCGACCCGTCGAGGCCGGAGAGGGCGACGGCCAGCGTGCGTCCGACGGCCATCAGCAGGCGCTCCGCACGACATCGACGGTCGGCTCCGCGCCGGGAGGCCACATCACCCCCACCACGTCGATGCGGACCGGGCCGCGATGATCGGGATGCTCCTGGCACCACAGCCCGGCGAGCACGCGGAGCCGCGCGGCCTTGACGCGCGTCACGGCCTCCAGAGGATGCCCGTATCCGAGGCCCGCGCGGGTCTTCACCTCCACGAGCACCGTGGTGCCCGCGTGGCGCATGACGAGGTCGATCTCCCCCTCGCGGCACCGCCAGTTGCGCTCGACGAGGGTGTACCCCCGTTCGATCAGATGCCGTGCGGCGAGCTCCTCGCCGCGTCGTCCCAGGTCCTGCGTGCGTGTCATGGGCACCTCCGCGAAGAGGATGCGCGATGCGCGCGGAGACGGACGTGGTCCGGGACGGGATGGTGCCGGATGGGCGGAGCCCCCGCCTGGGGAGGGAGCGACGCGCCCTACTCGTCGATGGCGAGCTCCTTGGGGAGCTCGAACTCCTTCGCCGACAGCTCCTCGACGTTGACGTCCTTGAAGGTGAGCACGCGGACGGACTTCACGAACCGGTCGGAGCGGTACACGTCCCACACCCACACGTCGGTCATGGTGAGCTCGAAGTAGAAGTCGTGCTCCGTGTCGCGTCGCACGAGATCGACCTCGTTGGCGAGGTAGAAGCGCCGCTCGGTCTCGACCACGTACGTGAACTGGGACACGATGTCCCGGTACTCCCGGTAGAGCGCGAGCTCCACCTCGCGGTCGTAGTCCTCGAACTCGTCGTCATCCATGGTCCGTCGATCCTAACCGCCCCCGCGGCCACCGTCGTCCGGCCGGGGCCGACGCCGGGCCCGCGCCGCATGACACGCGACCCGTGCGCCGCATCCGCTCCTGAGGGGACGGGGCTCAGACGCCCGGGGCCGCCAGCACGCCCGTGAGCCAGGTGCGCCGGTGGATCGGCGACGCCCCGCTCGCCCGGATCGCGTCCAGGTGCGCCGGGCTGCCGTAGCCCTTGTTGCCGGCCCAGCCGTACTCGGGCGACTCATCGTGCCATGCGGCCATCAGGCGATCGCGGTGGACCTTCGCGAGCACGGACGCCGCCGAGACGGAGGCGCAGTCGCGGTCCGCCTTGACGCGCAGCCGCACCGGCACCGGATGCGCGAGGGCGGGCGTCAGCCAGTCGTGCGACCCGTCGAGGAGGACGACGCTGTCGAGGAGGGGCACGCCGAGGTGGTGCAGCTCGACGAGCGCGCGGCGCCCGGCGAGGCCCAGGCACGCCGTGATGCCGAGCGAATCGACCTCCTCCGCCGATGCCATGCCGACGGCGGAGTGCCGCACCCAGGCGGAGACGAGGGGGTGCAGGGCCTCGCGGCGCTTCTCGCTGAGCATCTTCGAGTCGCGCAGGCCCACCGGGAACGCGCCGGCGTCGTAGCCGACGGCCGCCATGCCCACCGCGACGGGGCCGGCCAGGGCCCCGCGCCCGACCTCGTCGCAGCCGATCACGAGCGCCGATCCCGCGCGGAGCAGCTCGCGCTCGAGGTCGAGGGTCGGATCCGCGACCGGCATCAGCCGGCGGGGACCGCGTCCGGCACGTCGCCGAACGTCTCGGGGTGGTCGCCCAGGATCGTCCAGCGGTCGATGGGCCACGTGATCACGAACGCGCGGCCGACGACGTGGTCGATGGGCACGAACCCCCTCGTCGGCCCCTCCTGGTTGTAGCGGGAGTCCGAGGAGTTGCCGCGGTTGTCCCCCATGACCCAGAGCGAGTCCGCCGGGACGGTGACGTCGAAGTCCACGTCGGATGCCCGTGTGACGCCCGGGACGAGCTTGATGTAGGGCTCGTCCAGCGGGACGTCGTTCACGCTCATCTGACCGAGGGAGTTGCAGCAGAAGACGTGGTCTCCCGGCAGGCCGATGAGGCGCTTGATGAGGTGGTCGTTGCTGTCGGACGCGGACAGCCCCACCGTCGTGAGTGCCCAGTCGACCGCGGCGGCGATCGGCGGCTTGTCGACCTGGGGTGAGGGCGTGAGCCACCCGCCCGGATCACGGAACACGACGACGTCGCCCCGTTGCAGCGGCATGAGGCGCGGGGTGAGCTGGTTGACGACGATGCGGTCGTTGATCTGCAGCGTGTCCTCCATCGATGCGGAGGGGATGTAGAACGACCGGATCAGGAACGCCTTGATCAGGACCGATACGAGGAGGGCCACCACGAAGATGACGAGGACGTCCCGGAGGAACGTCTTCCATCCTCGGGACCCGCTGCCGCTGTGCCTGCCCGAGGACCTGGTGTCCGCGGGCGTCGTGCTATCTGTCATTTAACCGCCTGAGCTCCCGGCAAGTGTAGATGCCGGGAGCTCGGTCGGAGGACAGGTGGGGATGCGCTAGGAGCGCTTCTCCTTGATCTTCGCCTTCTTGCCGCGCAGGTCGCGCAGGAAGTAGAGCTTGGCGCGACGCACGTCGCCGCGCGTCACGACCTCGATGTGGTCGATGACCGGGGAGTGCACCGGGAAGGTGCGCTCGACGCCGACCTGGAAGCTGACCTTGCGGACGCAGAACGTCTCGCGGACGCCCTCGCCCTGACGGCCGATGACGATGCCCTGGAACACCTGGATGCGCGAGCGGCTGCCCTCGACGATGTTGACGTGGACCTTGACGGTGTCGCCGGCGCGGAAGTCGGGGATGTCCGACCGCAGCGACGCCTGGTCGACGGAATCGAGGATGTGCATGGTGTACCGCTCTCTGCAACCGCCACGGGTCGACTGCGCATCAATGTCTGGAAGGGGAACGGCCCGCACGAGTGGCCGACTCCCCCGTGGCAGGGTCGGCGGCAGGCACGATCGCTCATTCTGCCACCTCGGGCGCGTCGAAAGCAAAGCGCCGGGCCGAAGGGGGGCGCGGATCAGTCGAGGCGGATGGTGCGGCCCGCGTCCGGCCCCTCGGCGGCCTTCCACTCCGGCGGACGCGGCTGGGCGTCGCGCTCGATCGTGGAGAGGACGTCCTGCATGCGCTGCCGGGTCTCCACGAGCAGCTGGCGGACGGCCAGGACGAGGAGCGCGACGACCGAGAGCACCGCCAGGACGGCGCACCAGGTGCTCACGAGGGAGTAGGTGCCCGTGCCGATGACCGCGACGGTGGTCACGCCCAGCGCGACCGCGTCGAGGGCGGACAGGGCCCGCGACTCGCGCACCGACCGGCGGGCGCGCACCAGCCCGAGGCCCGCGACGAGCGCGACGCCGAGGGCCCCGGCCGCGATGATCACGAGGAGCAGCTCCCAGCCGCCGGAGCCGAAGGCGGCCCAGCCCACCAGGAGCCACGCCGGGAGCACGACGACGGCGAGGGGCTGCCAACGGTGCAGCGCGCGACGGAGGGCGAGGGCCGGGGACTGCTGCATGACCCCATGGTAGGAGCGGAACCTGGGCGGTGCGGAGGCTCCGCGGAGCCCCTCGCGTAGGATCGACCGGGTGATCGAACTGCGAACGCCCGCCGAGATGGACCAGATGCGACCCGCCGGGGAGTTCGTGGCGAAGGTGCTCACGACCCTCGCCGCCCAGGCGGACGTGGGGGTCAACCTGCTCGACCTCGACCGCGCGGCGCACCGCATGATCCGCGAGCGCGGCGCCGAGTCCTGCTACATCGACTACCACCCGTCCTTCGGCGCGAGCCCCTTCGGGAAGGTGCTCTGCACCTCCGTGAACGACGGCGTGCTGCACGGCCTCCCCCACGACTACCGGCTGCAGGACGGCGACCTCCTGAGCCTCGACTTCGCCGCGTCGGTGGACGGCTGGGTCAGCGACTCGGCGGTCAGCATCATCGTCGGCACCCCGCGACCGGAGGACGTGCGTCTCATCGAGGTCACGACGGCCGCGCTCGACGCGGGCATACGCGCCGCGCAGCCCGGGGGCCGCACCGGCGACATCTCCGCGGCCATCGGCGCCGTCGCGACCGAGGCGGGCTACTCCGTCAACACCGACTTCGGCGGCCACGGCGTCGGCCGCACCATGCACGGCGACCCGCACATCGCGAACCAGGGCCGTCCGAACCGCGGCGTGCCGCTGCGCCCCGGCCTCGTCATCGCCATCGAGCCGTGGTTCCTGCAGAGCACCGACAAGATCCGCACGGACGAGGACGGGTGGACGCTCCGGAGCGTCGACGGCTCCCGTGGCGCGCACATGGAGCACACGGTCGCCATCACGGAGGACGGCCCGCTCATCCTCACCGCGCGCTCCTAGCGAGCGACGCGGCCGTCAGTCGGGCAGCAGGTCCGGACGGACCCGGCGCGTGCGCTCGAGCTGCTGCTCGCGCCGCCAGGAGGCGATGGCGCCGTGGTTGCCGCTGCGCAGGACCTCGGGCACGGCGAGGCCGCGCCACTCGGGCGGCTTCGTGTAGCTGGGGTGCTCGAGCAGACCGTCGGAGTGGCTCTCCTCGACGAGGCTCGCGGGGTTGCCGACGACGCCCGGCACCAGTCGCCCGATGGCCTCGATCATCGCCATCACCGCGACCTCGCCGCCGTTCAGCACGTAGTCGCCGAGGCTCACGAGCCGCACGCGGGCGCGGGTCGCGGTGTGGTCCACCACGCGCTGGTCGATGCCCTCGTACCGGCCGCAGCCGAAGGCGAGGTGCGGCTCGGCGGAGAGCTCCTGCGCCATCGCCTGCGTGAAGACGTCGCCCGCGGGCGACGGGAAGATGACGACGGGATCCGTGTCGTCGGCGAGGACCTCGTCGATCGCCTCGCCCCACGGCTCGGGGCGCATGACCATGCCGGCGCCGCCGCCGTACGGGGTGTCGTCGACGGTGCGGTGCCGGTCGTGCGTGAAGGAGCGGAGGTCGTGCAGGCGCAGGTCGATGAGGCCGGACTGCCGAGCACGGCCGAGGAGGGAGATGTCGAGCACCCCGAAGAACTCCGGGAAGATCGAGACGATGTCGATCCGCATGTCAGCGGGCGTCGTCGGCCTCGGACGCGGGATCCGCGCCGGGTTCGGATCCGCCCTGCCCGGCCGCGGGAGCGTCGCTCGCGGAGGCATTGGACGCGGGCGCGTCGGACGCAGGCTCCGGAGCCTCGGCGACGTCCTCGAAGAGCCCGAGCGGCGGCGTGACCACCAGGGTGCCGGCCTCGACGTCGACCGAGGGCACGATGGCCTGGACGAAGGGGACGAGGACCGTGCCGGAGGGCGTGTCGACGTGCAGCAGGTCCTGCGCCGGGAAGTGGTCGACGAGCGAGACGGTGCCGACCTCGACGCCGTCGCGGAGGACCTTCAGCCCCACCAGCTGGTGGTCGTACCAGGCGTCGGGCTCGGCGGGCTCGTCGGCGGGGGGCGTCATCCAGAGGATGGCCTTCGCGAGCGACTCGGCGGCCGTGCGGTCGGCGACGCCCTCGAAGAAGCCGACGGGGTGGCTGTTGTACCAGCGCAGCTCGGTGAGCGTGAGGGTGCGGCCGTGCCAGGGCGAGGACTCCGGGACCTGCAGGCTGAACTCGGCGCCGGGGACGAAGCGCTTGGCGGGATCGTCGGTGAACAGCTCGAGCTTCACGGCGCCCTTGAGCCCGTGCGCCTTGGTGAGCCGACCCACGCGGAACGCCGCGGGGTCCCGGCCCTCGACCTCAGGAATCGGTGTCCACCACATCGACGCGGACGCGCTGGCCGTCGGCGAGAGCCGACACCAGGGTCCGAAGGGCCTTCGCGGTGCGACCCGCGCGGCCGATGACCCGGCCGAGGTCCTCGGGGTGCACGCGCACCTCGAGGACCTCGCCGCGGGGGGATCCCTTGCTCGTCACGGAGACGTCGTCCGGGTGCTCGACGATGCCCTTGACCAGATGAGCGAGCGCGGGAGCGAGCATGGGCTAGGCCTGCTCCTCGGTCGCCTCGGCAGGGGCCTCGACGGCCTCCGGCGCGGGGGCGGCCTTCTCGGTCTTGGGCTTGAGGACCGGCTTCTTCTTCTCGTCGGCGACGTAGGCGGGCTTCGCCTCGCGGGTGCGGACGGTGGAGACCGCGTCCTTGTCGCCCTTGAAGCGACCCCAGTCGCCCGTGAGCTTGAGGAGGGCCTCGACCTGCTCGGTGGGCTGGGCGCCCACGGAGAGCCAGTACTGCGCCCGCTCCGACTGGACCTCGATGAACGAGGGCTCCTCGGTGGGGTGGTACTTGCCGATCTCCTCGATGACGCGGCCGTCGCGCTTGGTGCGCGAGTCGGCGACGACGATGCGGTAATACGGCGCGCGGATCTTGCCCAGGCGCTTCAGACGGATCTTGACAGCCACAATTCTCCTGAATTTCTTTGTGTGGGGTGAACTGACGGCCGTGAGCGTGGGGGCACACTCGGCATAGGTTCGATGGGGTCTCGCGGCGCCTGATTAGAGGGTCGGACGATCGCGGACTCGACAGATCATTATGGCAGACGCCGGCCGTCGCCAATACCCCGTCCCCGGCGCGCCGCACGGCGCCACCGCCCGGCTGCCCCGGAGGGTGCGTGGCATGATCGGACGACACCCGGCGCATGCGCCCCGAGACCCCGTGGACGGCAGGACCCGCATGCAGATCGACTTCGCCCGGCAGCCGCCCTCCCGCGTCGGGATCGAGTGGGAGCTCGCGTGCGTCGACCGCGGCTCCGGGGAGCTCGCGGGGGCCGCGCCCGAGATCCTCCGCTCGTTCCCGCATGACGACGCGCATCCGCACGTGACCGGGGAGTTCCTCACCAACACGGTCGAGGTCGTGAGCGCGCCGCACGCCCGGGTCGGCGACGCGGTGGACGACCTCGCCCGCCTCATCGAGCGCGTGGTGGACGTCGCCGACCCGCTCGGCATCGACCTGATGTGCGCCGGCACCCATCCCTTCAGCGCCTGGCCGGACCAGGACGTGACGCCCGACAACGAGCGGTACGCCACCCTCCTCGACCGCACCAGGTGGTGGGGTCGGCAGATGATGATCTGGGGCGTGCACGTGCACGTCGGCATCGACGACGCGTCCAAGGCGCTCCCCATCCTCAACGCGCTGCTCGTGCACCTCCCCCGGTTCCAGGCGCTCAGCGCGTCGAGCCCCTACTGGTCGGGGCAGGAGACGGGGTACGCGTCCAACCGCGCGCTCATGTTCCAGCAGCTGCCGACCGCGGGGCTGCCGCCGGACCTGACGACCTGGGCCGATTACGAGCGGCTCGTGGGCGACATGACGCACGTGGGCGTCATCGACCACCACAGCGAGCTGCGGTGGGACATCCGGCCGGCGCCGAAGTGGGGCACCCTCGAGACGCGCGTGTTCGACGGCGTGTCCACGCTGCGGGAGATCGCGTCGCTGGCCGCCCTCGTGCAGTGCCTCGTGCACGACATGTCCGCCGCGCTCGACCGCGGCGAGGAGCTGCCGCGGATGCAGCCGTGGTTCGTGCGCGAGAACAAGTGGCGCGCGGCGCGGTACGGGATGGACGCCATCGTGATCCAGGACGCGGCGGGCGACGAGGCCCTCGTCGGCGACGACACGCGGGCCCTCGTGGAGCGCCTCTCCCCCGTGGCCGAGGAGCTCGGCTGCGCGGCCGAGCTCGGCGGGATCCTCGACATCGTCGACGGCGGCGCGAGCTACCAGCGGCAGCTGCGCGTCGCGGAGGAGAACGACGGGGCGCTCGCCCCGGTGGTGACGCACCTCGTGGAGGAGCTGCGCTCAGGACTCGGTCGGTGACCCGGGGCAGACTGTCGAGGTGAGCCCCGCCGTCGACATCGTCATCCTCGTCGTCGCGGTCGTGGCCGCCCTCGCCGGCTGGCGTCGCGGGGCCATCGTCACCGTCGCCGGGTTGGCCGGGATCGTGCTGGGCGTGCTGCTGGCGCTCGCCATCACGCCCGCGTTCCTCGCGCTGCTCGACCGGTTCGGCGTGGCCACGGGGATCATGCGGACCGTCGCCGCCGCGCTGCTGATGCTCGTGACGACCTCGCTCGTGAGCGGGATCCTCGCCCAGGTCGCCAGCGTCCTCACGCGCCTGCTGCGTCCCCGCGGCGCGGCGCAGGGCCTCGACCGCGGGGTCGGCGCGGTCGCCGGCCTCGCCGCGTGGGCGGTGTCGGTGTGGTTCATCGGCGGCTTCCTCGGATCCAGCGGCGTGATCCCGGCCGTGCAGCTCGCGTCCTCCTCGCGCATCCTCGCGACCCTCGACCGCGTCAGCCCGATCTCCAGCGGCTCCGCGCTCTCCGCGCTCGACGACGCGCTGCACGACGTGGGCTACCCGCGCGTCTTCGCGAACGGCCAGGAGTCGATCGCCGACACGGCGGCGCCCGACGCCGACGTGCCCGACGCGGTGCGGCGGTCCGCTGGCAGCGTCGTGAAGATCCTCTCCTCGGCGCCCGCGTGCGGCACGTCGTCGTCCGGCAGCGGCTGGGTCGTGCAGGACGGGCGCGTGGTCACCAACGCGCACGTCGTGACCGGGTCCGACGAGGTCTACGTGCAGCCGGGCGGCACGGGAGAGCTGCTGCGGGCCCGGCTGGTCGTGTTCGACCCGGCCCGCGACGTCGCCGTCCTCGCGGTGCCGGGGCTCACCGCCGCACCCCTCGCGCTCGGCGACGAGCTCGGCCCGTCCGACGAGGCCGTGGTCGCGGGGTATCCCGGCGGCGGGCCGTACCAGGCCACCGGTGCGCGCGTCCGCGAAGTGGTGCAGGCGCTCGGCACGGACATCCAGCACGAGCAGCCGGTGACGCGCGAGATCTACTCCGTGCGCGGCACCGTCCGCCCGGGCGACTCGGGCGGCGCCCTGTTCGACGTGCAGGGCCGTGTGGTCGGCCTGGTGTTCGCGACCTCGACCGTCGACTCCCAGACGGGCTACGCGATGACGCTCGACGAGATCGCGCCCGTGCTGCAGCAGGCCGGCGCCACGGCGCCCGTCGACTCGGGCCGCTGCTCCGTCTGATCCGGCTGCGCGGCCCGACCGCGACGCCTCACGCCGCGACCACCGACAGCACGTTGCCGGCCGGATCGTGGAACCACGCGATGTCGGGGCCGTGCCCGCGCATGATGCCGCGGGCGTCCGTCGGCATCCCCTCGTCGATCGCGGTGACGATGCCGCGGTCGTTCAGCACGACCACCGCCGCCTCCACGTCCTCCACCGCGAGGTTCAGGACGGTGAACGCGGCGGGGACGTGGTCCGGCTTGGGATAGACGAGGACGTGCGCGCCGGATCCGGGGAGCACGAGCCGGAGCATGCCCATCTCGGGCACCTCCTCGACCTCGAGGCCGAGCGTGCCGCGGTAGAAGGCGAGCGCGGCGGGGACGTCGTCCACGCTGAAGCCGCTGAAGGCGGCGACGGGTGCGAACACGTGGGGCTCCTGACGCGCGGGCCGCGACGGACGGCCGCGACGCTGACCCCACCGTGGCACGCCGCGCCCCGCGCGTCGAGGGCGTGCGACGACGGCGCCCTCCCCGTGGGGAGGACGCCGTCGAGGGCGGTGCGGGTCGACCGGGTCAGCGGCCGAGGAACTTCTGCAGCGAGGCGAGCTCCTCCTCGCTCGGGGCGCCCTTCGCGCCGCCCTTCGCCGCCCCGGCCAGGCCGAAGCCGGAACCCGCGGGAGCCGTCGGGCCCCCGATCCGCTGGCCGGACGCGAGCGCCGCGTTCTCCTGCGCGCGCTTGGCGGGATTGCCTGACTTCGAGCCCTTCTTCTTCTGCTGCACGGGCTTCCGGCTCGAGTGCGCGCCGGGCATCGGGCCCATGCCGGGGATCTGCGGCATGCCGCCGCGGGCGACCGTGCGCATCATCTTCGAGGCCTGCTCGAAGCGCTCCACGAGCCCGTTGACGTCGGTGACGGTCATGCCGGATCCGCGCGCGATGCGGAGGCGACGCGAGCCGTTGAGGAGCTTCGGGTTCTGGCGCTCCGCCTTGGTCATCGACTGGATGATCGCCTCGGTGCGGACGATCTCCTTCTCGTCGAAGTTCTCGAGCTGCTCCTTCATGGCGCCCATGCCGGGGAGCATGCCCATCATCTTCTTGATGGAGCCCTTGCCGCGCAGCTGCTGCATCTGCTTGAGGAAGTCGTCGAGCGTGAAGCTGTCGTTCGCGAGCTTCGCGGCGACCTCCATGGCCTCCTCCTCGTCGAAGGCCTGCTGGGCCTGCTCGATGAGGGTGAGGATGTCGCCGAGGTCGAGGATGCGGCTCGCCATGCGGTCGGGGTGGAAGGGCTCGAAGTCGTCGAGGCCCTCGCCCGTGGACGCGAACATGATGGGGCGGCCGGTGACGGAGGCGACCGACAGGGCCGCGCCGCCGCGTGCGTCGCCGTCGAGCTTGGAGAGCACGACGCCCGTGAAGTCGACGCCGTCCTGGAAGGCCTTCGCGGTCGCGACCGCGTCCTGGCCGATCATGGCGTCGATGACGAAGAGGACCTCGTCGGGGTCGGTGGCCTTGCGGATGTCCGCGGCCTGCTTCATGAGCTCCTGGTCGACGCCGAGGCGGCCGGCCGTGTCGATGATGACGACGCTGTACTGCTTGTCGACGGCGTGCTTCATCGCGTCCTTGGCGACGCGCACCGGGTTGCCGCGGCCGTTGCCGGGCTCGGGCGCGAAGACGGGGACGCCGGCCTGCTCGCCGACGACCTGCAGCTGCTGGACGGCGTTGGGGCGCTGGAGGTCGGCCGCCACCAGCATGGGCGTGTGGCCGTCCTTGGCGAGCCACTTGCCGAGCTTGCCGGCGAGGGTCGTCTTGCCCGCGCCCTGGAGCCCGGCGAGCATGATGACCGTCGGCGGGCGCTTGGCGAACTGGATGCGACGCTGCTCGCCGCCGAGGATCGCGACGAGCTCCTCGTTGACGATCTGCACGACCTGCTGGGCCGGGTTCAGCGCCTGGCTGACCTCGCCGCCCAGGGCGCGCTCGCGGACGGACGCGGTGAAGGCCTTGACGACATCGAGCGCGACGTCGGCCTCGAGGAGCGCGCGGCGGATCTCGCGGACGGTGCCGTCGACGTCGGCGGCGCTGAGCTTGCCCTTGCCGCGCAGGTTCTTGAAGGTCTCGGCGAGGCGGTCCGAGAGTGTTCCGAAGGTAGCCATGGTGGGTCCAGCTTAACCGGCGCCGGCCGGGCGCCGGGTCAGCCGACCAGGTTCTGCGCGAACACGTGCGGCGTGAACCCCGTGAGGTCGCCGATGCCCTCGCCCTGGCCGATGAGCTTGATCGGGATGCCCGTGCGCTCCTGCACGTTGAGGATGAAGCCGCCCTTGGCGGATCCGTCGAGCTTCGTGATGACGAGCCCCGTGACGCCGCCGTGCTCGATGAAGGCCTGCGCCTGCGCGAGCCCGTTCTGGCCGGTCGTCGCGTCGAGCACGAGGAGCACCTCGGCGATGGGCGACTGCTTCTCCACGACGCGGCGGATCTTCGACAGCTCGTCCATGAGGCCGCCCTTGGTGTGCAGGCGGCCGGCGGTGTCGATGATCACCATCTCGGTGCCCGTGCGCATCGCGTGCTCGACGGTCTGGAAGGCGACGCTCGCGGGATCCTGCCCCGGCTGCTGGGGACGCACGATCTCCACGCCCGCGCGCTCCGCCCAGGTGGCGAGCTGGTCGACGGCCGCGGCGCGGAACGTGTCGGCCGCGCCGACCACGACCGTGCGGCCGTAGTTGCGCAGGAACTTGGCGAACTTGCCGATGGTGGTGGTCTTGCCGACGCCGTTGACGCCGACGACGAGGATCACGGCGGGCCGGGCGCTGAGCTTCAGCGTGGGGTCGTGCTTCGCGAGCCGCTCCTCGATGCTCTCGCGGAGCATGCGCTGGAGGTCGCGCGGGTCGGTCGTACGGTAGCGCTCGACCTTCTGGCGGAGGTCGTCGATGGTGGCCTCGGTGACGTCGGGGCCGAAGTCCGCGGTGATGAGGGCGGTCTCGAGGTCGTCCCACGTGGTCTCGTCGATCGTCGGCTTCGCGAACATGCCGCGGAGCGCGCCGGAGAGGGACCAGGGGGTGCGGGCTGCCATGTGCCCAGCGTAGCCGCGGGTCAGGAGGCGGCCGGCGCCTCCGCGGCGTCGACGTCGGCGGGGTCCGCGTCGACAGCCGCGGCGTCTGCGGATGCGGCGGCCGGCGTCGTCGGACGCGCCTCGCGGCTCACGCGCTGGCCGACGACCGCGCTGACGCCGTCCTGCCGCATCGAGACGCCGTAGAGCGCGTCGGCGATCTCCATGGTGCGCTTCTGGTGCGTGATCACGATGAGCTGCGACGTGTCGCGGAGCTGCTCGAGGATCGTGAGCAGGCGGCCGAGGTTCGCGTCGTCGAGCGCCGCCTCCACCTCGTCCATGATGTAGAACGGGCTCGGCCGGGCCGTGAAAATCGCGATGAGCAGGGCCACGGCCGCCAGCGACCGCTCGCCGCCGGACAGCAGCGACAGCCGCTCGATGCGCTTGCCTGCCGGACGCACGCTGACCTCGATGCCGGTGGTGAGGAGGTCCTCCGGGTCGGTGAGGTGGATGCTGCCGGTGCCGCCCGGGAAGAGGATCGGGAAGACGCGGTCGAACGCCTGGCGCGTGTCCTCGAAGGCGGCGGCGAACACGCCCTGCATCGTGCGGTCGATGTCGTCGATGATCGTGAGCAGGTCCTTGCGCGTCGCCGTGAGGTCGGCGAGCTGGTCGGTGAGGAAGAGGTGGCGCTGTTCGAGCGCGGCGAACTCCTCGAGGGCGAGCGGGTTGACGCGGCCGAGCTGGGCGAGCGTCCGCTCCGCCTGCTGCAGGCGCGCGCGCTGCTCCTCGCGGTCGAAGGGGCGGGTGGGGACGGGATCCGCGGCGTCGTCCTCGTCGTCGTCGCTCGTGGCGGCGTCGTCGGCCGCGTCGGCCGCATCCCCCGGGGCGCCGTCGCCCTGGACGGACTCGGCGCCCACGGCGGACTCGGCGGACTCGGGACCCTCGTCGTCCGCGGGCTCCTCCGCCGACCGCGGACGCTGACGCGGCGGGAGCGGCGCCTCCTCGGGCACGGGCACGTCCGGCCCGTACTCGGCGACGAGCACCTCCTCCCCCAGGCCGAGCTCGCTCGCGGCGCGCTCCAGCAGCTGGGAGACCTGCAGGCGCTTCTCGTAGATCTGCAGCTCGAGGCCGTGCACGTCCTCGGTGATCCCGTGCAGGCGCTCCCGCAGCTCGGCCTCCTCGCGGCGGAGGGCGGCGAGCTCGGCGTTGCGGCCGGCGCGGGACTCCTCCGCGCGGGCGAGCACCAGCCGCGCCTCGGCCGTGCTCCGGTCGGCGGCGCGGACCACGGCAGGCAGCGCGTCGGCGACCGACGCGGCACGGGCGATCTGGCGGCGTCGGATCACCTGTCGGCGCGCGGCCTCCTCCGCGGCGGCACGCTCGGCGGCCAGGCGGCGCTCGAGCGCGACCGTGCGCTCCTGCTCCGCCCGCACGCGCTCGCGCGCGGTCTCGACCTGGAGGCGCGCCTCGATCTCCGCCTCGCGCGCGGCCTCCCACTCGGCGACGAGGGCGTCGCGGCCGCTCGCGTCGAGCACGGGTCGGGGGCGGGAACGGGCCTCGTCGAGCGCGCGACGGGCGGCGTCGTTCGCGGCGACGGCTTCGTCGACGGACGCGCTCGCCAGGTCGAGGCCGCGCTGCACGCGCGCGAGCTCGGCCGCGGCGGACTCGGCCTGGGCGCGCGACCTGCTGAGGCGCTCGGCGTGGGCGGCGAGGCGCGCGTCGGCCTCGCGGAGGCCGCCGAGCGCCGTGGCCGCGCGCTCCCGGGCGGCGCGGAGGCGCTCCCTGCCGGCCGCGAGGTCCACCTGGAGGTCGTCGATGCGGGCACGGACGCCCGTGAGCGTCGACGCGGCGGCCTCCCGCGCGGCGACGAGCTCGAGCTTGGAGCGCGTGGCGCCGGATCCGCCGCGCAGCACATGCGCGGAGAGCACCTCGCCCGCGCGGGTGATGGCGGTGGCGGGTGCGTCCGGCCCGTCGAGGAGGGCGACCGCCTGCGCGAGGTCCTCCACGATGACGACGCCCGCGAGGATCCGACGGACGCCGTCGGGCGCGTCGACCACCGAGGATGCGGGTACCGGGGCGCCGTCGGACGCGGCGGGCGGGCCGTCCGCCGCCGCGCCGGTTCCCGCGACCACCACCTCGACGCGGCCCAGGTCGTCGTCCACCGCGCGGCGGAGCGCCGCCACGGCGTCCTCGTGCGTGTCGGCGAGCACCGCGTCGGCGAGCGTGCCGAGGGCGGCGGCGACCGCGGCCTCGAAGCCCGGGTGCACGTGCACGTGCTCCGCGAGGAGACCCCGGATGCCGGAGAGACCCGCGGCGACGAGGTCGCTGGATCCGTCGCGCTGGTCGAGCGCGCTGGCGAGGGCCTGCTCGCGGGCGGCCAGGGCGTCGCGCTCGCGCTCCCTCGCGTGCAGCTCCTCGCGCACGGCCTCGATGGCCGACTCCTCGGTGGCGACGTCGGCCTGCGCGTCCTCGTAGGCGCGCGTCAGCTCGGATCCGCCCTGCTCGTCGGCCTCCCCCTCCGCCTCGCCGCGCTCCCGCTCCGCCTCGGCCGCGGCGAGCCGGGCCCGCGCCGCGTCGAGCGCGTTCTGCTGCCGGAGCACCTCGCCGCGCACGGCCGCGAGCCGGGAGCCCGCGGTCTCGGCGCGACCCGTGAGGCCCGCGATCTCGAGGTCGTGCCGGGAGACGAGCGCGCTCTGCGCCTGGATCTCCTCGTCGAGCGCGTCGAGCGCCTGACGCGACGCGGCGGTCGCCTGGCGCGCGGACGCCCAGCCCGCCTCCGCCTCGGCGATGAGCGCGACCAGCCGCTCGGCCTCGTCGCGGGACTCCTGCACCTGCGCGGGCGTGGTGCCGGTCGCGGCCTCGGGGGCGTCGTCGGCGGATCCGAGGAGCGCGAGCCGCTGCTGCGCGAGGGAGAGCAGGTTCCGCAGGCGCTCCTGCACCTGCTCCAGCGCGAAGGCCGTGCGGCGGGCGCCGTCGACCTCGTCGCCCTCCTGCTCCTCGACGATGCGCTCGGACCGCAGCACCGCCCGGTCGAGCTTCTCCTGCAGCACCATGCGCTCGGTCGTGCGCTCCTCCTCCGTGCGGGTGTGCTCGGCGAGCGCGCGGCGGAGGCCCACGACCTCGTCGGCCACGAGCCGGGCGCGCGCGTCGCGCACGACCGCGGCGACGGTCTGCGCCTGCCGTGCGACCTCCGCCTGCCGCCCGAGGGGCTTCAGCTGGCGGCGGATCTCCCCCGCCAGGTCGTTCAGCCGCGTGAGGTTCGCCTGCATGCCCTCGAGCTTGCGGAGGGTGCGCTCCTTGCGGCGGCGGTGCTTGAGGATCCCCGCGGCCTCCTCGATGAAGCCGCGCCGCTCCTCGGGGGTCGCGCGCAGGACGTTGTCGAGCCGGCCCTGGCCGACGATGACGTGCATCTCCCGGCCGAGCCCGGAGTCGCTCAGCAGCTCCTGCACGTCGAGCAGGCGGCAGGACGTGCCGTTGATCGCGTACTCGCTGCCGCCGTTGCGGAAGAGCGTGCGGCGGATCGCGACCTCGGTGTAGTCGATGGGGAGCGCGCCGTCGGCGTTGTCGATCGTGAGCGTGACCTCCGCGCGACCGAGCGGCCCGCGCGTGGACGTGCCGGCGAAGATGACGTCCTCCATCTTGCCGCCGCGGAGGGTCTTGGCGCCCTGCTCCCCCATCACCCAGGCGAGGGCGTCGACGACGTTCGACTTGCCGGATCCGTTCGGGCCGACGACGCAGGTCACGCCCGTCTCGAACTGGAACGTGGTCGGCTGCGCGAACGACTTGAACCCCTTGAGGGTCAGGCTCTTCAGGTGCACGCCCGTCGCCCTCCTCGCGTCATGGTCTGGATCACGGTACCGGACGCCCGGGCCCGGGCCCGGAGCCGGAGCCGCGCGTGACGGGTCGGCGCCGCGGGTCCGCGCGACGCGCGCCGATAGCGTGGGGCCCGCGGGCCGTCGACGGCCGCGCACGCCGACGAGGGAGCCGACCATGCCGCACGACCCCGCCGCCCGGCCTGCCGTCGTCGAGGAGGTCCGCCCGCCGTCGGCCCCCGGCGCCGCCGGCTGGGACGACTTCGTGGCGCTCACCGACGTCGTGAACCGGGCGCAGTCGCACGACCTCGGGCACGACGTGTTCGTCTGGCTCCCGCAGGAGCTCATCGCCGACTACGCCGACGTCGCGCACGTGGGGAAGCGCCTGTTCGCGGCGCGCGTCGACGGCCGCATCGTGGGGCGCGGGCTCCTCAGCACCTGGCTGAACGACCCCGCCACCTCCGACGTCGCCGTGTCCGTGCTCCCCGAGCACCGGGGGCGCGGGATCGGGCGGGCGCTCCGGGAGCGCGTGGAGCGGATCGCGCTCGACGACGGCTGCCGCACCCTCACCGGCTTCACGATGCACCGCGCCGAGCCCGTCGGCACCCCGATCCCGTCGCCGACCGGGATCGGCGCGGTCGGTGCGGACGACCCCGCGGCGCGCTTCGTCGTGGCTGCCGGGTACCGGCTCGGACAGACTGCGCGCACGAGCTCGCTCGACACCCGGGCCGCAGCCCCGACGCTCGCCGTGCACCTCGCGGACGCGCGTCGCGCCGCGGGCGACGCCTACCGGGTCGTCTCCTGGGTCGACGCGACCCCCGAGCACCTCCTCGACGACCTCGCCGTGCTGCACACGCGCATGTCAACCGACACCCCGCAGGGCGACCTCCCGCAGGCCGAGGACCCGTGGGACGCCGCGCGTCTCCGCGAGGCCGAGGCCCGCCGCGCGTCCTCCGGCCGCACGGGCCTCACCACGGCGGTCGAGCACGTGGCGACGGGACGCCTCGTGGGCTTTACGGAGATCGCCGTCTCCCCCAGCGGCCGGCGCTCCGACGGCCACGAGTACACCTACCAGCAGGACACGCTCGTGCTCGCCGAGCACCGCGGCCACCGCCTCGGCATGCTCCTCAAGGTCGAGAACCTGCTGCTCCTCGCGCGCGAAGCGCCCGGGGCGGACCGCGTCGTCACCTGGAACGCCGACGAGAACCGGCCGATGCTCGCGGTGAACGAGGCGCTCGGCTTCCGACACGTGGGCACGAGCGGGAGCTGGCTGCGCGAGGTCGGGCAGGAGCGCTGACCGTGGACCGCGCCCGGCTCGACATGATCTCGGCTGGGGCTTCGTGTCGTGAGCGGAGGTCGTGCTGGGCGTCGGGCATGGGCTCCGGCCACGCGAGCCACCGCGGTCTCCATGTCGGTGCCACGCCGTCACCACGAGTGGAGAACGGAATCGCGTCGCGGAGATATAGCCTCGTGAGCCCGGTCGATGTGTTCGTACGGAGAGGCCCGGCCGGCTTGGGAGGAGATGATCGTGGGCCCTGACCCTGAGCTGGTGTCCGTCTGGGCGGGGCACTTCGGAAGCGAGGAGGAATTCTTCTCCCATGTCGAGATGCAGTACGAGGGTGATTCGGTCAGCAGCGAGTTCATCTCCCGATCGGGTGTGCCCTGGTACGACGAGGACTTCGCCGAGGGCATCTACCTCGAGGGGTGCCGTGATGTCGGGTCCGCCCTCGGTGGACTGTCCTGGGGGGCGTCATTCGGGCATGCTCTGGTTCCCGCCATCGATCTGCACGGATTTAATTCGGTGTACGTCGTGTACGACCTCGAGGGCTCTCCCGGTGCTGGCACCACCGACGCTCCGTTGACTTACATCGGTGCATACGAGTACAGCAAGTCGGCATCTCCGACGTGAGAGGAGAGCCCGAGACCGCATGCGACGAGAGGAGCCGCGTCCCCCGCTGGCGTCTCGACACCAGGACGACACCCTGGATGCATGGTCGACCGCGGCGCACGAACGGCGGGCCGCTCCCCAGGGGTGCATGCGCGGTTCGTCCGCATCGACCGCCCGCTGCAGCACGGACCGCGCCACCGTCCTGACGCATCGCGACGATACGCGTCAGAACGACGCAAGCGGTTCATCCGCGGCTCGGATCTGCTCGGGCTCCGCCTGTTCCTGCGTCCCGATCGGAGCGACCTCGACGTCGAAATGGCTCAGAGTCGGGACGCGGACGCGAGCAGTCGCTCCGCCGCGCCCGCCTGGTACTTTGCGTGACGTGTACACCACCTCGGAGCATCACGGCGAGGCGCCCGACCCCGCGCAGATCGTCGATGTCGACGAGCTCGTGTGGCACGACCCCGCGTCGACCACCCTCGACATCGCGCGTACCTCGGTGGCCCGTCTCACCATCAGCGGCATCCATGCGCCGCTGACCCTGCGGATGCCGACGGACCTGAAGCAGATCTCACTCGCCGGTGAACTCGGTTCGGTGCTCGTGGACGGTGCACCGCGGTCCGTCGACCTGGTCCAGCTCTGGGGCGACGTCAGTGCCGGGCTTCCCGAGTGGTGCCTCGACGCGGAGCACCTCGAGATCAGCGATACGGCATCACTCGATCTGATGCCTCTGACCCGGGCGGTCAGGCTGCGCGAACTCACCGTGCGGAACGTGCCCGGTCGCATCTCGGGCTGCTCAGCTGTGGCGGCGCCACCGAAGCTCGGGCGAATCAATTTCATGTGCTGCTACGACATCGAGACGACGACCCTTCCGGCACACCATCAAATCCCGAACCTGACATGGATGTCCTTCGACGGCGTCAGCGCCGCCGACGCGCGGGTCCTCAGGTCTCGTGTCGAGGGCTTCTGGAACGGCCATGTGCGTCATGCTCGATCCCCTCGATGGCTCGCCGAACACATCGATGATCCGTTCCGGACATGGAGCGACGAGGACCCTGAGCTCGGGTGCCGGGCAACCGCATCATGGAACCGGACTCGCTCCAGGCTCGCTGTCGCGACGTCGCCCCAGGTCAAGGAAGCCGTTCTCCGAGATCTCATCCGTGCCCTCGACGGGCTGTCCCGCGAGTACCTGTTCGACACCCTGCGACGAGAGCAAGCAGGCGAAGCGGTGCGCACGCTCGTGGAAGCGAACCTGGGCGAGACGCACCCCCTCAGTGAATGGACTCCCGAATGACGCGCGAGCGCCGGGGCACGTGAGCATCCCGGAGATGGGCAAGTATTTCTTGGACTCGCCCGTGGGGCGGTTGCAGGTCGCCGAAGCCGATGATGGGTCGCGCTTCGCCCAGGGCAGGCACAGCGGTTTCGAGGATGCGCCCTTCATCTCCATCAAGTTGACAGAGGAGGGCTCGCTGTCGACGAGCGTCGATTTCGTCAGGAGCCGGATCCTCGGCCTCGAGCGGTTCGCTCTTCTCGCGTCCGCGCACCTGGCGGACGCACTCGGCGGCGGCCCACCGGCGAAGGCCAAGCGTCTGGTCTGGGGTGAGGAGCTCACGTTCTGGGGAGGGTCCGACTGGTCGATCCTCTTCTCCGAGGGCCTGTTCGACATATGCGAGCCCTACGGGGTCATGGTGGACTTCACATCGGATGAGGTGGTCGGCTTCGTCGACCTCTCCTCGGCGGAGGAGATCCGAGGACATGGTGCGGGATCCTGCGCGCGGCAGTCGCCATCCCTGCGCGCGCATCGCGACCCGGAGGCTCCCGCAGGAGACGGAGCGAGCGCTGGCCGGCGTCCTGGCGACCGTCGCGCACCGAGCACGCGGAGGAGATCGGACGCCCTCTCCGCCACGACGACGTCCGACAGCACCCATCGATCACGGAGAAAAGGGCCCATGAGCACACTTCACGCGAAGACGACCGACGACGAGATGCTCGACCAGCACGGCACTCACCGGTGCGTCCCCCGGGACGCGGTCGCCAGCGGCGGTATCGCGAAGGCGACCACCTCATGAGGATCCCCGAGCGCTTCTTCGAGATCATCCCCAACGGGCGAGGTGAGTCGCGCGTGGGCGGAGCGATGCCTGCCGTCCTCGCCTCGGATGCGGAGTTCGCAGATGGCAGATACTTCTTCATGACGCTTTCCTGCACGGACTTCCCGGTGCTCGGTTCCCGCGATGTCTCGATATTCCTCGATGAGACGTTCGCGCCCTTCGACGAAGAGACCGGTTATCCCGAGATCCGCGTCTACTGCGCTCGCCACCTCCCTAGCGGACCGGATCCGACCGGGCGCGGGGTCATGCGCGACATCCGTCGAGGGTCGCTCTCGCTTATCGAGAGAGGCGACGAACCCTGCTTCGTCAAGTTCGGCGGCCAGCCGATGCTGTTGCAGGTGGATGACAGGTACGAGCGACCGGTGAAGGAGGCGGGATACGCTTTCCTGTTCCAGGTGGATGAGAGCGGATTCCCTGATGGCTTCGTGGAGGGCGATTATCCTCTCGGATACGGCGCATTGTATGTCTACGCGACCTTCGACGCGCATGGGCAGGTCAGCGAGGTCGTCCCGGGATTCAGCCAGTTCTAGGCGGAGGCTACCGAGAGCCGATCATGCGGGCGAGCAGGGAAGGGGCGACTCCCCGATGTGCGCGCTCGGATCGGGTGCGCGGCGCGTCGGCATCAGGTCCGGGAGGCACTCGTGAGCCTGGGGTAGAGGACGCCTCGAAGCCGCCACATCCGCGACTCAGATCTGTTCGTCCTCCGCCTGCTCCAGCGTGCCGGTCCACCACCCATCGACGCCCAAAGCATCGCGGTCCGCGGCCTCGCACCGCTTCCGGAGCCGCTCGTAGCGTCGCTCATGCGACACCGCCGGCGTTCGCGGAGCCGCGGGCTTCAGCGCGCCGGCGCGCATCAGGGCCAGACGCTCCGCCATCTGCGCCGCTGTCCTCACGACGGGACCAGACGTCGGCGGCCCGTCGCGCACGTACTCGTCGAACGCCTCGAGGAACTCCTCGAGCGCCTCGCGGTCGCGGTTCAGGGGGACGACCTCCCCCGTCGCACGATCGACGACGACGACTCGTCCGTCGGCACGCTCCATGACGGAGAACTCGTCGCCGTGGATGCGGCCGATCACCCTCGAGCCGTCTCCATGAGGCTCTTCGCGGCCGGCGCCGTCGGGTGCGAACAGTTCGAAGCCGAGGGGGTAGTCCGTCATGAACGCACTATACGTCGCTGACCCCGTCACCCTCGGATCCCCCTCCACCACCGAGCATGCGTCACGGACGAGCTACCCGCGGCTGGATCACGCACGACCCGCTTCGGTAGACGGACACGGCTGTGACGTGACGCTGATGACGATGGATGCACCCGAACGCAGCGCTGCCGAGTCCTGATCGAGGGGAATTCCGACAGCGTATCCCCCGTCCTCCGCTCGAGCGGAGCGCGCACGGTCCATGAGTGGCGCATACGTAGCACCCGCAGAGGAGGACACGATGATGGAGGTGATGGAAGAGGTACGTCGCGGCGCTCGGGCCGAGACGCGCGAGTCCCGCGCGGAGGACGTCCAGCAGTGCACCGTCGCCCTCGAGAAGCTGAACGGCCGTGACCGGACCATGACGTCATTTCATTCTGGCGATATCGTGATCGTGATCGGTGGCGGAGACGGCGACTACATCGCTTACGTGGAGACACCGCGGACAATACTGAATGTCGTGAACGGTGCCGCGGACGAAGACGACACGATCGACGTCACCGTCGGCGGGCAGGCATGTGAATTTCCGGCCTCTTATGTGACCGAGTTCGCCCAGGTGGTCGCCGTTCTCCAGGAACAGCTGTTCGGGATGGAGGACGAGGATGTCGAGTACGAGGTCGTCGTGAAGTAGCCGGGGACGCTACGAGGCAGATCCTTCCACTGAGTCGCTGCCTCGTATGCCCTGGCACATGCACGAGCGTGCCGTTCGCCCTCGCACCGCGTAGAGGGATGCGGAGCCCCTCCCGTCGCCTCCCCACCTAGCCCGGGTCCAATGGAGCAGCCGAGCAGAGTGGGACCGCTAGCCGACCCTCCGCACGCGTGGCGGACGCGCCGTCATCTCCTCCCTCAGGCGAGAACTTCGCGTGCTCGCATCAGTTCGTGGTCGAGCAGGTCATCCACGTCGCCCAAGCGCTCGGCCATGGCGACTGCTTCGATCAACAGAGGACGGGCGGAGGGACGATCTCCCTGGGTGGTGAGCATGTCGCCGAGGATCACCAACGCTCGTAACCGGACGACCGAGTCAGCGTCGTCTGCGTCGACCAGCCGACGCAAGGTGTCCACTGCGGCCGCGTGATCGCCGCGGTCAGCCTGCATCAGAGCCTTCCGCACCGCCATCTCACCGTTCATGGAGGTGAGCGTACGGGAAGGATGTGCGACGGGACGCGAACGGCATCCGGAGCGACCGATCAGAACCCTGCTGTGCATCATCGCC
Source organism: Clavibacter sp. CT19 (assembly GCF_027858075.1). NCBI lineage: Bacteria > Bacillati > Actinomycetota > Actinomycetes > Micrococcales > Microbacteriaceae > Clavibacter > Clavibacter sp. CT19. Next base: position 154,836 of record NZ_JAQHYR010000004.1, read on the forward strand.
GACTACGGCTCGTCCGCGCCAGCGTACGCGACGGCGAGTGCGGTGGCCGGCCAGGCGGCCGATGTGCCCCCCCCCTCGACTCGCCCGCACGGCCGCAGGCGTCGATCCGGTCTGCGTCCGAAGACCGAAGACCGCTGACCGCTGACCGCTGACCGCTGACCGGTGACCGGTGACCGGTGACGATCGTGTCCCCACCGAAGCGGACTCAGGTGGAAGCGCTGCGCCTCGCGCTGCACGCCATCCGCAAGCGGCGCGAACCATTCCGGCGCGGCGTGCTGCCGGGGCTCGGTACCGAAGCCTCCGGGCGACCATCGCTATCGTGCTCCCGATGAGACTTCTCGACGTGATGACCGAGGCTCGACTTCACAGCGCCTGCGTCGTGCTGCCACCGACGTCGCTACCTCACGTGCGTGACCGCATGGAGACCCTGCCTGCCGACCTCATGACCTTCTACCGCTCGTGCGGCGGCGCGACGCTGTTCACAGGACAGGCTGGCGAGGTGCAGGTACTCCCGCCCGAGCAAGTGGTGCCGGCGAATCCCGTCATCGCCGGCGATCCTGGATGGGACGATCCGACGAGCCGGAGCGCCTATCTGGTCGCTCGCACGTCCTCCGGGGAGTTCATCACCGTGGATCTATCCGTCGACCGTGCAGGTCGTGTGCTGGACAGCTTCTACGAGCTCCACGGCGTCGTCGACAGTTGGCCCGTGATCGCACCGTCCTTCGAGGCGTTCCTGAGCAGCGTCTGGCAGACACGAGGCGACCACCTCTACTGGGCTCCCCCGAGCGGCACCCTACGGCCGCACTTCCCGGACGCATATGCGGAGTGACGATCCCATGCGGCCGACCGCAGCTCGATCCGCGTCAGTCGCACATCTCAATTGACAATCTCCATCTGGAGCGCTGCTCGATGCGCATATCTTCGGCTGTGCACGGAAATCTCTGTTCGGGGAGAAGAGACCAGCGCCATCGTCCAGTGCCGCGCGGATCCTGTTGACCCACAGACATCTACTCGCATACCTGCCGATTTCACCGCGCGAGCTCGGCGCGGTGCGCGAGGGCACCGCGCCGGTTCAGCTGGTGGCCCCGATCACCGTGTCGAGCGTCGACACCTTCTCCTCGATCTCCGGGAGACCGATCTTCCCGCAACCCACGAGGATCAGACGCCTCAGGGCGGCGAGCTCGTTGACGGCCGCGATTCCCGTGATGTTCTTGCAGTACTGGATGTCCAGGTTCTCGAGCCGCTGGAGAGTCGCCAGTTCGGATACGTCACCGAGACCGGTCAGGTTCTTCAGACGCAACGACTCCAGCTGCCCGAGCACTCCGATGCCCGTCAACCCTTTCAATGTGCGCCCACCGTGGAGTCCCAGTCGCCGAAGACCCACCGGTTCGAGGAGCGCGAACACCCGCTCGTCGATGGGCACGTTGAGGAGATTCAACTCCTCCAGCGGTAGCGCGAGTGCTCGCCGCACGTCATCGAACGACCTCTGCGGGTAGATGGTGAGGCTCCGCAGCTCCGGGAAGCTGACGATGGAGAAGCGGAGCGGCCCCTCCGCCATTAACGCGGTCAGATTCGGCAGGCGCACGTCCGGCCACGTCACAGGCCGCCTCCCCGTGAGGATGGACAGCTCCCGCAGACCCTCGGGCAGATCGCCCTCCCGCAACCGGGTGACCACATCGGACGACACATCACCCGGCCCGATGCTCAGCTCCCGCAGACCCGCCATCGCGGCCACGATCTCCGGCAGACGATCGATGCGCGCCCCGTGCGGCGACCACAGATGCGCGTCACGGACCTGAGTCAGCTGGTCGACATCGAAGGGCTGGTCGTAGAACACCAGGTCCACGTCATCCCCCAGGAACGCGTCGCGGTGCGAACTGTGCAGAAGTACGGTTCTTCGGCTCATCGCCCGCGGCCTCGTGCGTCCGGGCGGGCGCTCTCGGGCGTGCAATCCGTGCGCCAGCCGATCCCCTCACATGCCTCGCGAAGATCGCTCATGAACTGCTCCGCATTCACCTCGCTGAACTCGTACCTACTCAAGCTCTCACTGAGATAGGTGAGGAATCCGCAACTGATCGCGGCCCTCCGCTCGTCCTCAGATGCATGCTGCAACACCTCTTCGTCGAAGTACAGATCGATGTAGAGCACCCTCTCGCTCTTCACGTACCTCCGCATCGCCTTCCGCCGGTGCGGCCCCGGCAAGCATCGGAACACCACGAAGATGTCCAGATCCACATGCGCGTGCTTCTCCTCCAGAGCGGGGAAGACGGACTCGATCTCATTCGAGATCTCATAGACGTTCGTGCGTCCGCTCGTATCAGACGATCTCCCGAGCCTCATCGCGATCTCACCTCCTGCGCACCCTTGGGAATACCGCGGTCAGAACCCTTGCGACACGGCAGGTCGTCCGCACTCACGCATCACCGAAGAGTTCCCAACGGGAGACGTCGAGGTGGCCGCTCTGGAGATCGCCCATGGCCGCCAGCGCTTCATCGCGCGTCAGCGCGTACCGGCGGGGGCAATCGATATCTTGACCGCCTACTGTCAGGTCGATGGTGTCGTCCTCGTCATGATCGTCATCCTCGGCGACACTCAGGGCGTTCGCGATACGCAGGCCGTTCTCGGCCGATGCGGTGACCATGAAGCGGTCGGGGCCACCCCCGATGAGCACTTGCCACGGGCCGACATCGTGGCCGACTTCCGTGCAGGCGCGCCCATCTAGGTCTTCGATCCCCCAAGAAAGAGCGTTGTCCACGATGTCCTCCATTCAGCGAAACGGTCCGCCGCGCGCGGCAACTGACCCCGAGCAGGCAGATCGCCTATGGAGCCACATCCTAGGTGAACAGCGTTCAGGTGGGGTAGCCCTACGTCCGAGACCCGCGACCAGAGGCTGCCCACGAGACGCCCTCTCCCCGTCGAGGTGAGCGCCCGCACAGGCATCGCCGCCTTCGTCGGCATCGTCGCCGTCCTCGGCGTGGCGGACGACCTCACCGAGATGCGAGCTGATGCCGCCACGGCACAGACGACGCGGATCCTGCGCGCTGGGACGGCCCTCGGCCCTGGCGGGGGCTCGCGACACCGGTCGTCGTCGGCCGCGTCCCGATCGGCTTTCCGTCCATCGCTGGCGGCCGTGAGGGCATGGGCGTGTTCCTCGGGCGCTCTGCCTGCCGCCCGTGCCGAATCCTGACCTTCTCCGCGTCCGTGACCGACTCGACAGCGGCCCGACCGGCGGCGCCTAGGGCGACGTCGTGGACGGCTGCTGGACGAACCGACACGGCGATCTCGCGGCTGATCGGCTCACCGCAGGCGCCACCGTGAGGTGTCGGCATCGTGACGCGGATATCCGACGACACGATGATGGCGCTGTGCCAGCGCAGCAGCACCTGCGTTGCACGAGCAGCGACCCGGTGGCAGCATCGACGAAGCCATGTGCCGCGAATCGAGCGACCGCCTACGTTCTCGAAGCGCCAGACCCGCACGCCGGGCACTCCGGGCACTCCGCCCAAGGACCAGACCACGAGGGACGTTCATTGTCAGACATGCTCGACATCGCACGAGAGCGGGACTTCCGACAGGTGGACGTGTTCGGCGCGACCGCAGGCACGGGCAATCCGGTGGCGGTGGTCCTCGATGCCGACGGTCTCGACGAGGCCACGATGCGCCGTTTCTCAGCCTGGACGAACCTCTCCGAGTGCACCTTCGTCCTCCCGCCCACGGCCCCGGGTGCCGACTACCGTGTCCGGATCTTCAGCCTCGACCTCGAGCTGCCCTTCGCCGGCCACCCCACCCTCGGCACCGTCCGCGCCTGGCTCGACGGGGGCAACACCCCGAGCGTCCCGGGTCGCGTCACGCAGGAGTGCATGGCGGGTCTCGTTCCCATCCGGATGGAAGAAGACACCCTGGCCTTCGTCGCTCCCCCGCGCACGCGCTCCGGATGCGTCGACCCCGCCCTGCTCGCGGCTATCTCCAGGATCCTCGGCATCAGCACGCGCGACGTCGTCGCTGCGGAATGGCTCGACAACGGGCCCGGATGGGTGGGCGTCCTGCTCGCCGACGCCGACGCCGTGCTCGCTCTCGGCCCCGATGCTGCGGCAGAACCCGGGAGGTGGGACATCGGGGTCCTCGGCCTTCGAGATCCCTCGAAGGGCGCCGCACTCGAGGTACGTGCATTCTTCACCGACGGCAGCGAGCCTCTCCGCGAAGACCCCGTCACGGGCAGCCTCAACGCCGCGGCCGCCGAGTGGCTGATCGCTACGGGTCGCCTTGCAGCGCCGTACACAGCAGCACAGGGCACCGCCATGGGTCGGCACGGCCTCGTCCACATCGAACAGGACCAGGACGGACTCTGGGTCGGAGGCCGTGCCGACGTCCTCATCGCGGGCACCGTCATCCTCTAGCTGATGTCCACCGAGAGCATGTAGGCGCGATCGGGGGCGGCGGGATCTGCTCGAGCACCGTGGCGCTGGGCGAGGAGAGGCCGCTCTGGCTGCCTACGTGATCTTCTCGATGACGTGGTTGGCGGCCAGCGGATGGACGCTGGTGACCGACTCGATCGCCGCTCGGAGCGCCTCGAGATCGCGACCGTAGTAGTAGAGGTACGTCCACGCTGGTCCGGCCCACGAAGAGTGCCTTTCGGCGTCCTCGGGAAGCGCTGCGTCGATCCGGTCGACCAGGTCCTGGGTCGAGTTCTGGTCGTAGACCTCGTCAGGCAGAGTCGTGCCGTCGAGAGCCAGCGACAGCCCGTGCCACGTGCCGAAGCGGATCGGCTCACCGTCACCCAGGCGCGCCCACGATCCCGTGGGGGCACCGAGGAACTCGAGGATGTCGATGACGCGTCGTGTCGTTTCCTCGGGGTCGCCGGAGAGTCGGACCTCGGAATCGCAGGACAGCGGTCCTCGTTCCGGATCGAATTCGGTACCGCCGCCGATCACCTCGCTGCCCGGGGCGTACTTCGCGAGGAGGTGATCCAGGGGGTCCTCGAAGATGTCGCCTCGGTGCTGGGGCTGCAGCCGCGAGTTGAGATGCACGTTGAGCACGACGGGAGCTTTCGTGCGGCGAGCGCCGAATGGGTTGAACATGGATCTTCCTGCCTGTTTCGAATATGGGTTCAGAGCACGCGTCGCAGAGCCTGAAGGAATGTCTGGATCTCATTGGCGATGTCCTCATGACCGACCGCGACGATCACCACCCCCGCGATCGTGGCTCCGAGCAGCACGAGCAACGGCCACGTGCGGAGGACGAGCGGTCGATGCGTGGCCGATCGTGAGAGCCGTGATCGCGGGCGCATCCGCGCTACCAGGCGGCCGTCTGCCAGGGTGAGTCCTCGCGCGTGATCAGGTCGTCTCGCGCGAGGGTGAACCTGCTCAACTCCTGGTCCACCGGGTTCTTCACGTCCTTCGCTGACCAGAACGCCCTCCCCGTCACGAAGGCGTCGCCGAACTCCTGCCACGACTGATGGTGCTCCCGGGAGATGGTGACGAAGTGGGTCAACAGGCCGAAGGCCTCGGTTTCCGTGGTGAACCCGGCGTCGACGGCGAGTCGCGACAGCTGGACGGCGCGCGCGCAGTCCCAGGCGGCGATCGACGCAGGCAGCGGAGTCGGCAGCTCGGCACGCCCGCCGCTCACGGTCGAACGGAGCCACCCCTGGAAGAAGAGCGCGGCCTGTCCTCCGTCGAACCCCTGGCGTTCCGCCTCGGCCACGCCCTCGGCCTGGATGGCATTCGCTGCCTTGGGCCATGCGCGCTCGGCGATCGCCCTGTCGACGAGCGGCGTGACGATCGGGTACAGGGATCGGTGCCCGCTCTCGCGCAGCCATCCCATCGTGTCGAGGTAGGAGTCGTGATCGATCACGTTCCACGCGCGCGCCAGGAGCTTCGCCGTGGTGGCCTGGTCGGCTTCCATCGTGAGGGCGTTGATCGGCAGGCCCCCCTCCCTGGCGTAGATGTGCCCCATGGCGATGGCACGCCGCTCGTCTGCATCCAGCTCACGAGAGCTGTCGGAGGTGATGAATCCAGGGCCGTCAAGGAATTTCTTGAATGCGGAAAAGAGTCCCATTCTGCGCTTTCTCGGTCGTGACAGATACGCGACCGGGTAGCCGCGTGGAGGCGAAATTAGCAGAAGCAGAATTGCGGGGTCAACGCATGACGAAACGTGAAGCCGGAGCCGCGACGCTCATCGATCCCTGGATCCCACGCGCACCTCGAGCCCGCTGATGACCGTCTCGAAGGCTGGACGCCGACGTTCGGGCGAGGAGCGCAGGCGCCGGCCGGTCGACGCCGCGCGGACCTCGAGCCTGCTGATGACGTCAGAGATGACGCGCCTCGGAGTCGCCAGGATCAGAGAGTTTCCTCATGCCTCGGGCAAGCGCGGGGACAGCAGAACGACATGGGACACACGCGGGAGGACGACTTTCCTTGCGATCGCGAGCGCTCCCGGTGCCGACGTAGCATCCTTGGCACGGGATCTGGTCACCGCACACGCAGGTCCCACGACCAGAAACCAAGAGAGGCCGCCGTCGATGACACGACGAGATCTACGCGCCAGATGGACGCCCGAGGCCGGGATGGCCGTCAACAAGGCCATTCGCCATGCGTCTCGGACCCTCGCCACCATGCCCGAGTCGCCCTTCGGCTTCACCGACAGCGGCAAGGCCGACTTCCGTGGACTCGCTGTCTTCGAATCGATCAGGTACCTGACGGTGGAGGATACGGACATGTCGTATTCCACCTTCAAGGATGGAGCGTCATTGAGCCAGTCCGAGTTCTCGCGCTGCGTCTTCGACGGGATGGACCTGCGAGGCACGATCGTGACGCGGCGCTTCGAGGCGACCAGCTTCGTGGGTGCCAAGCTGAACGGCATCCGTCCGGGCGAGGTTTACATCGACTGCGACTTCACGGACGCTTCGATGGACAAGGCCGTGGCGATGGGCTCGAAGTTCGTGCGTTGCGACTTCTCTCAGGTCAAGATGACCGGTGCGATCTTCTACCACTGCACGTTCGACGAGTGCCGGTTCGACGGGGCGAAACTGGACTACGCCTCCTTCGGGGGAAGCGATGTCCTCGGAGAGGTCGATGCTGCTGTGTTCGAGGGCTGCCTGGTGGACAAGATGAAGATCAACGGCGAAGAGGTCGTGGGCGTCGAATTCGACATCGATGGATATCTGCGAAATCACAGGGCATGAGCGATCGCCGATCGAGGAGAGCGCGGGATTCGCCGACGGCGACCGCGGCAGACGCGGACGGTCGGGCGAGGCACGCAGGCGCCACGCACCCCGGTATCGCGGCCTCAGCAGCGGTACACGCCGAGCAGCCGCAGGGGCGTGAGCCCGGGCGGCTCGGGCAGGTCGCGGGCGTCGAGGTCGTAGAGGAGGACCGCCGCGTCGTCATCGGGCCGTCGAGCGAGGACGTTCGCCACAGCATCGGCGAAGGCGCCCTCCGGCAGGTTCATGGAGGTGGTGCCGTCTGTCCGTCGCAACCAGACCGTCGATGACCGGTCCTTCTCGTACCAGGTCAGTCCCGTGGCCTGCATGAAGGCGCTCCCTTCAGGCCCTCGCTGGGGGCGCTCGAGCGACACGTGATCGTGAAAGCGCTTCTCGTCGCCGAATCGACCGGTCCAGATCGACACCAGGCCCGGGGTCCGACGGGTCCCGTCCCATGCGAGTCGCAGGTCGAGGTCCGCCGTCCGTCGAATCGGTCCGCCCGTCGGAGCGAGGGTGACCGTCATGGTGAGGTCGGCCACCTCGTCTCCGCCGCAGGACAGGAGGCGGACCGCGTACCACCCGTCAGGCACGTCGAGCACGAACAAGGACTCCACGGGGTTCCATGCGAGGAGGGACGCCATCTTCATCATGACGACGCGGTTCCCCACGACCTCCAGCGGCCCCGCAGGAGCGACGACCTCGTCCGCGCCCGGATCGAACCGGAACCTGATCCGGCAATGACAGGCCTCATCCACGGTCACGGGGATGATGACGCCGCGATCGGCCGCGTCGTCGCCCGTGACGTCGGCCGCGAGACGACCCCAGAGATCGTCGCCCACGGCGGGGGCGAGCTCACGCTCCACCACCGCCGGCGACATCAGGGCGAACCCGCCGAGCTCGCTGAAGTGCACACCCACGTCCCGGAGACCCGTCATGGTCGACCCCGCGGGCGTCGATCCCTGATGCGGGTCCCCGGCGACCACTCTCCGCCTCCCATAGAGCCCCCTTCTCGTTCGAATCCGATCACCTTGCCATCCTGGAACGCGTAGCGCCCCACGCAGGTGGCGGCTCCACATTCGACGGGTGGGTGCTCCGCGAGGCGCACCACGATGTCGCGGCTCGCATCACGTCGACGCGCACGGCGAGGGCCTCGCAGCGCGGGTCGCGCGGTGGGGTCGCGCGTCGGGGAAGCCGGTCCACGATCGTGGGGCTGGCGGCCGTCTCAGTCGCGGAAGTGCCACTCGCTCAACGTGCGCAGTTCCTTCGCCGGCCCCCAGCTGCCGTCGTCCGGCCGGGGTCCGTCGCCCTGGGGAGCCGCGACGCCCTGGGCGATGCGGCGGATCCACGGGGTGCTCTCCAGCGAGTGCACCCAGGTCGCAGCGCGGCCCCGCGAGCGTGGTCGAACCCACGAAGAGACGTCGCGTGCTGCGGGCATCTCGGCATGGACGCCGTCGAGGAACTCGGCGTGCGCGTACGGCCGCTGGCGTTCGTCGCTGACCTCGTGGACGTAGACAGCCACCCAGCGCCAGGGCTCGAGGCGGATCGCCCACACGTCCCCTGCTGCGGCGGGGCCTTCGCCCACGGAGGCGGCGACCTTCCGCTGCGTCGGCGCGAGCGTCCGCACCCGCGCCGCGAGACCGCCGTCGATCGTGTCCTTCGCCGCGGGCCGCGGTGACGGCCGAGGGGCGTCGAGGTCGACGACCGGGATCCCGAGCGTGCCGAACAGCTCCTCGAAGACCTCGACGCGCACGCCGTGGGATCCGACGCCCGTGTCCCACCAGGCGAGCGGCGACTGCACCTCGACGCGCACGGTCGGGCGCTGATCGCGTTCTCGGTAGGTCGTGAAGCGCTCGGCGAGGCCCGGGCGGTCCGGCGGGGCGAGCACCCCGACGAGGGCGAGGTCCTCGAGGACGCTGGCCGCAGTCCGCGGGCCCCGGAGGATCCGCGCCGACGAGACGGCCTTCGCGGCGGCCGCGTAGCGCACCTTCGCGGGGAGCGTGCGGAGCACCGCGAGGATCGCACCGAGCGCCCACCGGTCGTGCTCCGTCGGCTCGGGTCGCGCGTCACCGAGGCTCTCCAGCACGAGCGCGTACCCGACGGGATCGCCGTCGAGAGGCGTGCCCTCGGTCAGCCGGAACGCCCACTCCTGGATGAGCTGCACCGGCTGATCCTGGAAGCCGCACACCTCGCAGGGCGTCGGGGACTCGTCGCCCCAGGGGGTGTGCGGATGCTCCGGCACGACCTCGGCGAGCAGCGCCCCGGGCAGCGCGCTCCGCCACGCGGCGGGAGCGGATCCGAGCCCGGCGACGAAGGCCGCGGCCGCGGCGCTCCTGGTCCAGCTGCCGGCCCGTTCGCGCAGGAGGCGGAGCGCGGTGTCGTGTTCCATGCGGGCGGCGGCGTCGGGATCGAGACCCGCGTCGGCGAGGGCAGCTCGAGAGCCCGCGTATTCGGGCGACGCGGGCAGCTGCCACCAGGAGGTGCCGCGATCCGCGTCCCAGGCGAACCGACCGGCCTTCTGCAGCACCTTCCAATGAGCGAGGACCTCGCGCGTTACGGGATCGTGCGTGGCGGGGATGGACCAGGGGTCGGCGACTCTCACGGGTCTCGACGCTAGCCGACCGTGGCGATCCGACGCGCGGGATCAGCGGTGTCGGCGGAGCTCGGCGCGGTGGATGACGGCGCTGCCGACCGCGATCACGACCGTGACGATCGGGACGAAGCCCGGCACGAGGACCTGCCGACCCGACGGGCGCCCGTCAGCCGCAGCTTCGCAGCATCGTCATCCTCGAAGCTGCGCCCGCCGACCCGTCCGATGGAGCCGGGACGCGGGATGGGCAGCGCGGGGCCGACCTCGAGAGTGCGCCGAGGGTCGCACATTCCGTGCGAGCACGGCGTGAAGAGGGATGACCAGGCCAGGCCTCGCGCCACGACTTCAACCCGAGAAGAGGGCCCTATCACCGCCCTCTGCCGATCCCCCGCCGTCGAGACGGCCCTTGATGCCCTTCCCTAAGATGTCGCCGACCGAGAAGGCGGGCCGATCATGGACGTGACGATCAGGTCGGCGGTGCACGGCGGTACGCCGAATGGCCTGGATCCGGTCGCGATCCGGCGGGCGTTGCGGCGGGCACTCGGACCCGTGTCCATCGATGGCGTGACGGAGCTCGACCTGTTCCTCCGCGTGGGCGGACCGCTGAAGTCAGCCGAGGGCCACGGTGGCATCCACGGCGCGCGGTACTTCGCGAAGGCGGAGCGTTTCATGGCGAACCTCGTCGTGCCGCTGTCCGACATCGCGGCGCTCGGGAGCGCTGACGCCGTGGGACACCTGCTCCTCGTCCTGGCCGAGCGCGTCGCCGCTCGAGTCGCTCCTGACGATCCCCGGGCGCGTGACGAGCTTCGAGCGGCGATGATCTCGGTCGCTCACGAGCTCTCATCGTGACCGTCGGGGGCGGAGCGCTGCTAGCGTGCTGACCCACGACGCGCACCCCGAGATTGCGCACATGTTCGACCAGGCCGAGCACCCGCCCTCAGCGATGGGCATGTAGGAGACGATGGACGACGCACAGAAGATCGAGTTCTATGCAGCGCTTCGCGCTCTGGACCGCATGGTGGGCCATCTGCATTCGCACGGCATCAGTGTCGATGCGAACATGTCCGGCGCTCTCGACTCGTGGTGGGACGAGCTGAGGCGCGACACGCGAACGACGACGCTCGACGAGGTGGACGAACAGATCGAGCATCTGGTGGTCGATGAGCAAGACGCCTCGACGCAGCAGATCTGCTACAACTTCTTCCTCTACGTCTTATCGGACGTGATCATCTCTCTCAGAGAAGAACTGGATTTCTCCCAGGTCTTCGCATCCGTGGAGGAATGCTGCTTCTATCAAGCAGGTGAATCCATGCTCGAATCAAACGTGAGGGCAATCGTCCCGGTCGAAGCCGAGATCGCCGAGCTGCAGGCACATCCTGATCACGTGAATGAGATGCTCGCTCAAGGGAGGGACAGGACGTACGCCGCGGCCGTCGGGGATTGGACGACCGTCGACAGATGACCCGGTTCGCGGCATCGATCCGCGGTCCTCGAGATCACGCGGTCACGCGGTCGCGGCATGCCGATGCAGCACGGGCGCGTCGCCATCCCGTGCACACATGGCCGACATGGTGACCCGTCGGCGATCACGTCTTCCCCCGATGCGGCAGCGACGACGGAGATGCAGTAGGAATGCATGCTGAACACAGGACAGGCCGGGAACACGACCCTGGCAGACATCGTCACGCTCGCGTTGGGCTTGGACACGGGGAGCGATGAGGTGCGTGACGGATTTCCGTGCATCTACTCCAGGCTCGATCCCGAGACACTGGAGGGCACGCTGGAGTGCATGCTCGAACGATACCCGGTGGTGGTAGACGACAGGGAGGTCTACCCGGAGCCCGTGGTCGAAGGCGGTCACGGTCTGATCTACTACGGTCAACAATTCATCGACGTCATCGACGCGGCACGGTCACAGCTCGATGGCGAGAGCGTGGAACCCTTCATCCAAGCGCTGAATCACTATCGCGACAACGATGACTTCATGGACTTCTGAGTGATCGGGGTCGGCTCGCATGCACCTCGACCCGTTGGCCCGGTGACGCACCGAACCCAGGAAACCACACGCCGGCGGCCCCGCATGCACCAGCGCTCACATCATCGTACCGAGGACCCTCGCCCCCTTAGGGCGGACTCCGATACAGTACAGTCCTCATGGATCTATAGGAGGCACAGCCATGGAGCTGGAGGTTCTCGGAACTTCATCTTCCACGCCCGATCGAGACGACTTGGAATCGATCGTGCTTCCCGGAGACCATGGGCTTCCTGGATCGTTCAAGCGCTTCGCCGCCCAATTCGGCTATGGACGCATGTGCGGCCTGCTGATCATGTACTCGTCCGAGCCTTCTCATCCCGACTCCGTCATCCATCAGGGCGCGAGGGTGAAGGGCTTCATCGATCAGGCCCTGCACGAGGACTACCTCGAATTCGATCCTGATGGCGATGAGGCGCTGGCGGCGAGGTTGTACCCGTTCGCGGGCAGCGAGAACGGCGAGTACTTCGCATGGGATGTGCGTGCCGGCTGCGGCGACGAGTACGAGATCTACGTCATCGCGTCGAGGATGGCGGGCATCACGCACGCGGCGCACGATCTCGGCGATCTTCTCGACAAGATGACCTCCATGTCGATCAAGGAGATCATGGGGCCAGGATACGAGCCGTTGCCGCCGACGTTCGAAGCCCTGTCGACCGAGCGCCACGCGCTGGAGCGCCGCGCGTGAGCGGCCCAGCGCCCTTCAACCTCTGGAGTGTGCGTTGAATAGGGTGTTCCCACGGTCAGCGTCCGCCATCGCACCGAGCGGAGATGCCGATGACGATCGCTGACGGGTTCGACCCGCGCATGCTGGATGCTCTCGCTGAGCTGAAGGCCACCTTCCCTCGGCGAGCGAGGGAGACCAAGAGACTCCTGCTCCAGAGCGGGATGTCGGAAGAGTCGATCGATGCAGCGCTCACGATCACGACGGGCCAGCCGAGCAAGGAGATCTTCAACGAGCTTCCCATATTGGATGGCACGTGGCGGCCGCTCACCCCGATGCTGAGGGCGCGCTACTCGTTCGCGTCGTCCATCCGGGATATGACGTGGACATTCCCGTCTCTCAAGGAATCGCGTGCCATCATCTCCCGCCGCACGTTCTCGCAGGCCGTGGCCGCACATGAAGGGCACTGGGAGGGGTCTGCGCCCGCGCAGTTCGACAGAGGGAGGTTGTCCCTCTGCGCGTTCGCGAGCTTGGCGGACGGCGATCTGGCCTATCTGGTGTGGGGCGAGGAGCAAGAGCCCGAGGTATGGGCCTACTTCGGGCAGAGCGAGACGCGACATGAGTCGATGCTCCACTTCGTCGAGTGTCTATGCTCCACGTGATGTCCTGCCCCCCCCCGACCACGCGGCACCGACCGAGGTGCGGATGACGGCCCAGGAGCCGAGAGGCAGAGGGCCGGTAGAGCAACGGAAGATCAGGAGATGATGCGATGCAGAACGTGAGCAACCCGAGATGGTCGGTCGTCTCCTATGACTGCAGGAGTCCCAAGATGCGGGTCTCCGCGGAGCCCTCTCTCTACGTCGACCTGGAACGTCGCGAGCTCGAATGGGATCAGGATCCGCGCCATGACCGGGACCTGCGCCCTGTCTCTGATCTGACGTTCGCACCTGATCTCAGCGGCGTGGATTTCACCTCCTCCTGCGGGGGCGAGGCCGCGAGGTTCCAGGTCAGGAGCTCGCATCCCATAGACAGGGTCGTCTACGAGATGATCAAGGAGACCCTGGCCATGCCCGGAACGGCGACGACCGGCGTCGGCGATACCTTCGAGTTCTCATTCGAGAAGGGCGAGTTCGTCTCCCTCAATCTGATGCGCATATCGAGGGATGGGGTGGTCGGGAAGTCGATCAGGGTCGTGGCGAAGGATGGGGTCGCGTTCATGGTGATCCCGAGCCCCTGGAAGCGGATGGACCTCACGAGCGCCGTGATCGCCGAAGGTCGCGTCAGCCTCGCTTCTCACGATGACTTGTTCAACTACGATCTCCTCCTGCCCGACGGCATCTCGCGCTTCTTCCCGAGGGTGTTCTCCTTCATCCCGGGGGCGGTCGGCTCCATCTGAATGTCCGACCCGGACCATGGCTACCACCTGCGCCACCGGGTGGTCGAGGTGGCGATCGACTGTCCACGCCAGGGCGATGCCCTGCCGGTCCTCACCGTCTCTCGTCACCACGCGCTTCTCCGACGATGGACAGCAGGAGCGGCGACTCGTATCATGTGACATCGCTCGACCGGTGCGCCTCGGCCACCCGGAGCGAGGCAGATGAGGGCCGCGACGGCTGAGCGGCTCCACGACCACGAGGATCGATCAGTGAAGCTGGATGACGCGCTACTGGCCCAGCACGGCCGTTCGCCGGGGGTCGAGGATCTCTTGGGGAAGGAGCTTCCTGAATTCGATCGCGCCGACCCTCGTTTCGGTTTTGTGTTCATGGGGCCGGAGAGGAGCACCGCGGGGAGGAGGGACTTCCTCGCCTTCGCGGAGGTCGTGGACGAAGGCGCCGACCGGATCGGGCTCGACGTGTCGACCGGCGAGGTCCGCGCGTTCTCCCTCGATTCGGGCAGGACCGCGTATGTGAACGACTCGGTCTCGAGCCTCCTCTTTTTCCTGGATCACATGATCGCGTTCGCGATCATCGTGGATGAGCTCGATCCCGATCCTCCGCCGATGACCCTCACGGTCGAGGAGTCGCAGAGGCTCGTGGAGAGATTCGAGCGCGGTGAGCTGCGACCCAGGGTCGACCGTTCCAAGACGAAGGAGAACCAGGCCATCCTCAAGCGCGAGTTGCGCGCGCTACGGGCATTGCTTCGTGAACGGGACGCCAAGGCCCTTCGAGGAAGTGCGTGGTGGGGTCGGGTTATCGACGAGTTCTCCGACGTCCTCGTCTGAGATCAGCGGCTCGCGCGCCCACCCCGTCGCATGCGCGGCGACAGCATCCACTACAGGATTCATCGGAGGTCTTCATGAGCATCATCGACCTCGCCGAGAGGTTCTTCCAAGAACCCGGCAACGAGATCTTCTGTGGAAGCCCGGCTCGAGATGGCGAGATCAGGCGCGCGGAGGCGTCACTGGGGGTCCGATTCGACCCCGACTACGTGCGATTCATCACGGCCTTCGGCGGGTTGTACGTCGGCGTGTCGATCTACGGGTTCCACAACTCCACCATGCTCGAGGCTCTCGATGTCGCGTCGTTGACGAAGAGATACCGCGACGACGGGTGGCCGGGCTCTGAGGACTCATATGTGATCTCCTTTGACATGTCCGGCAACCCGATCATGATCGGGGAGGATGCCCACGTGTTCACCTACGACCACGACTCCGGCGGATACCGAGAGCTGGCGGAGAGCTTCTCGGCATTCGTCGCAGGAGCCCTTCGATGACGAACGACAAGACCGTGCACGTGTGGCTCGGCGTCTACCCGGGGAACGACGGCGAATGGGAGAGGTACTTCGACCTCGACGCATACGGAGCCGAATGCGGATTCTGCAAAGACACCCGGAAGGAGTGGTTCGACTTCGACAAGTTCTCCGCCTACAACAGGGGTGATCCTGCCCCTGTCGACGAGGTCATGGTCGAGGTGCCGTACTCCGAGCAGTTCGAGGACGAGCTCCTGAGCGCGTGCGGAGCTCTCGGGATCACCCGTGCCAGCCATTGCTTCAGCATGATCGATTTCGACGGCGCGGTCGCTGTCGGTTCCGAGTACAACGGCCTGACGTTCGTCGGTGCCTTCGGATTCTCTGCATGATGTTGACACGAGGAGCTCGATTCCTCGCAACATGGCGGCGCGGAACAGATGTGGAGCGCATGTCGCGAGGTTCGGCGCTCACCGGCGATGACCCATCGGCGCAGATCGATCGTGATGGTGGACCGTCGGTGATGCGAGATTCCCTGAGGGGTGGATGGTGACGATGGATTCCGAGTTGGATCGCCTGGGAGGCCTGCTGCTGCTGGGGGGAGAACGTCTCGCGGTCGTTGAGGACAGTGAGGTCCAGAGGATGTCCGCGGAACACCAGGTCGAGTTCACGGAAGGTCACGTCGACCTCCTGCTCAGATACGGCTGCTGCTCCTTTGCGAGAGAGATCTTCGTGAGATTCGAGAGCCCCGAGGCCGCTCATGTCCATGACCCCGCCCTCGGCATTCTTAACTACACGCGAGAGGGGTGCGGACTGTCCCACTTCTATGGGACGGGCGCTCCGGTGGATACCCTCGACATGGAGTGGGCGATAGACACCTATCGTACGCGGATGCCTCACGGCTCCCTTCCTGTCGCGGCTGATGGGAGCGGCGGTCAGATATGCTTCGTCGCCGATCCCTCACGAAGGCGTGGGTTCTACTGGTGGGACCATGAGAATCAATGGGATGAGGAAGACTACGTGGTCGACGTCGGTCAGGAGATGCCCGAGGCCGTGAAGTATCAGAACCTCTACTTCATCGCCGAGGACTTTGAGGGGCTCCCGAAGAGGGCGGAGGTGTTGCCTGATGTGTGAGCTGCTGGGCGATCGGCTGCGGATGACGACATGCACGTGCTCGGCTTCGCGTGACCCCTTCGGCCGGGTCCGCGTCGAGCCTGGACGACTGGCCGGAGAGGATGCGCTGTGACCTATTACTCACTCCTCACCGCGAAGTTCGATGAACTCGCGACCGTCGACTTCTCCGGGAAATGGAGTCGACTCGTCGAACACTTCGTGTTCGGTGGTGATGGTAGGTTCCTCGAATTCGTCGAGCTCCGTGCTCGAGCCCAGTCCGGGTACACGGGCTCAGATCTCGAGGAGATCGACTACGTCGCGTCCACTTCTTCGGTCCCCATCTTCTCCAAGCGTTTCGTCGACCTGATCGGCCAGACGCTGGAGGACGAGTTGGTCTTCCACCCCTGCGTGATCGAATGCGAAGGGAGGGACTATGAGTTCTTCGCGGCACGGACGCTCCTGCGACTGGATCTCGTCGACGCGGCTCGCTCCTCGAGCCGCCCATTGCCAGATGGAAGTATCTCGCTGACGAAACTCGCGTATCTCGACGAATCGCGAACCGACTTCCACATCGCCCGGGACAGGAGCGAGGTCTTCGGTGTCGTCGTCACGGACGCGATGAGATCGTTGTGCGAGGCGCATGATCTGAAGATCGACTTCCTCCCGAAGGCGCCTCCCGGCCCATGGATTCGCGGCGGCCGGCCGTGATGTCCGCATTCGAGGTGGGCAGCGAGAGCACGGGGTTGCGACCCGGCGCAGAGCATCTGCACCCCGTGTCCCGGGTGCCGTCCTCGTCGCCGCCGACACCGGCGGACGGGATGGCGCGCCCCAGGGGATGTGCCGCGTCGTCACCCAGCGACGCGGTCGCGGGAAGACGCGCGAAGCGCATCTCGACCCCATAGCGTCATGCGCGCGCGTCGGTGCCCGCCAGCCAGCCGAGGAGGTCGTCGGTGACGAACACGCCCTCCTCGGCGACATCCGCTGCCAGGGCACCCAGATCGACGCGGAACACCTCGGCACCGAGGCGGCCCGTCGCCGCCCGGAAGTCCGCCCCGGTCGCGCGCATCAGGTAGCCGTTCCCGCCGCTGTCGTCGCCGACGAGCACCCATCCGGGCGCGTAGAGCTCGACCTCGTAGGTGGCGTTGCGTTCGCCGATGTCGTCGGGTCCGTAGATGTGGGTGCCGTCGTCCCCGAGGACGCCGGGTGCGCAACGCCACAGATCCGCCATCGCCGGTGTGGGCGCGGAGCGCAGCACCTCATCGGACACCGACGGCGGCACGGAGCTCTCCGCGAAGACGGGGCCTTCCGCAGCCTCGGCGAACCACGCGTCCCGCAGGGGCCCTGGGGGGTTGAGGCGCCGCACGAAGCCGACGTCAGACGGGTCGGGCGGCATCGTACCGACCAGCAACAGGACACGGGCGCGATCCTCGTCGACGCCGAAGACGCCTCGCGTGTCGAGAATCCGCAGAGCCTCCTCGAGAGTCGCCAGCCGTACATCGAATTCGATGTCCCCCGGGGCGTCGTCCATCTCGGCCAGCATGCCGCGGGCATCCCATGCGGGCGCGATGGCCGCGAAGTGCTCGTCCCCGGCGACCGCGAACTCCGAGGCCGCCAGGTCCCAGAGATCGGCCCCGCCGCCCGTCACGCACAGGTACGGGCGCAGGGCCTCCCCGCTCGTCACGAGCGCGACGACGCACCATCCTTCGCGGATCGTCGCCGGCAGTTCGGCGAGAGCACGCTCGGCGGCGTCGGCCACGATCACCGCCAGCTCCGCATCTGGTACCGGCCGAGTGGGCGGCGGCTCGGCAGCGGGAGCGAGAGCGTCCTCCAGCTCATCGGTCGAGATCGCCGTCCCCAGCCCGACCGAGGCTCCCACGGGGAGGAGATGCACGTCGTGGGCGAACGGCTCGATGAGGGCCAGCACCTCCCGGATGCGGGAGCGAGCGAGCGCGACCGGTTCATCGATGAGCGGAGCACCCGCGTCGACCCGGCGAGCGATCTCGGACGCCCCGATCCCGATCAGATGGTGCAGCCGCATGATCACGGCCACCGGTGGGCGTTCCGTGAGGCACACCACTACGCGCGCATCTTCGTTCCTGTCATCCGCTCGTGGCACGCGCATACGCTCTCATGCGGCGCGTACTCCGACAACGCCACCACGCGAGAGGTCTCAGGGTCGGAGATGACTTCTCGAAACGCACGATCCACCCCCGTCCCGTCGAGACCGGCTCGGCGCCCGGCGTCTCGCACCCGGCCGCCGGACGAATCCAGCGAGCCATGAAGCCCCGGCCGCGCTTTCGTCGGCTTCGAGCTCTGCTATCGTCCTGAACACTGTTCATTGAACACCGTTTAGGAGGAGCGTTGGCTCTCGCTGTCGCACCGCAGGCCAGGCGGTACCTGGCCGATACCATCCGAGGATCCCGAATCAGGGATGCCGTGCTCGTGACACTGGGGACCGCGTTCATCGTCGTGTCGGCCACGATCACCATCCCCCTCCCGTTCACGCCGGTGCCCATCACGATGTCGACCTTCGCGGTGCTGGCGACCGGCGCCGCGCTGGGATCCTCGCGGGGTGCGATGAGCGCCGTGCTGTACCTGGCGCTCGGTGCGGGAGGAGCCCCGGTGTTCTCCTCCGGCCAGTCGGGGATCGCGTTCCCGACCTTCGGCTACATCGTCGGATTCGTCGCCGCAGCCCTCATCGTGGGTCAGCTCGCGCGACGCCGGGCGGATCGGAAGGTGGGGACGACGCTGCTCCTCGGCGCGCTCGGCACGATCGTCATCTACGCCTTCGGCGTGCCGTGGCTCGCCGTGTCCCTGCACGTCGACCTCGGGCGCGCGCTCCTGCTCGGGGTCGTCCCGTTCCTGATCGGCGACACCGTGAAGGTACTGGCCTTGAGCGCCCTCCTCCCGACCGCATGGAGGGCCGTCCAGCGGGTGAGCCCGGATCCCGCCGGCGGCGACGCGTGAGCGAAGTCCACGACCTGGTCGACACCGTGCTCGACGGCGGCACGATCACCGTCGACGACGCCATCCGGGTCCTCGCGACGCCGGACGACGAGGTCCTCGATCTCGTCGCAGCGGTCGCGCGGATCCGCAGACGACACTTCGGCAACCGGGTGAAGCTGAACTACCTGGTGAACCTCAAGTCCGGACTGTGCCCGGAGAACTGCGGCTACTGCTCCCAAGCCCTCGGATCCACCGCGCCCATCCTGAAGTACTCCTGGCTCACGACGGACGAGGCGGTCGAGCAGGCGGAGCTCGGCATCACGGGTGGGGCGGCTCGCGTCTGCCTGGTCGCCAGCGGACGCGGACCGTCTCACCGCGACATCGACCGGGTGGCGGACATCGCCTCCCGCGTGAAGGGCCGGCGACCGAGCGTGGAGGTCTGCGCGTGCCTCGGGCTCCTCCGCGGCGGCCAGGCCGAACGCCTCGCCGCCGCAGGAGTCGACGCCTACAACCACAACATCAACACCGCAGAGTCATTCCACGACGAGATCGTGCAGACCCACACCTACGCCGATCGCATCGACACCATCACGGCGGTGCAGCGTGCGGGCGTCTCCCCTTGCAGCGGCCTGATCGTCGGCCTCGGCGAGGCCGACCGCCAGGTGATCGAGGCTCTCGGCGCGCTCCGCGACCTCGGAGCCGAGTCCGTCCCCATCAACTTCCTCGTCCCGTTCGATGGCACACCGATGGCCGGTCGATGGACGCTGACCCCGCTGCGGTGTCTCACGATCGTGGCGCTGGCCCGACTGATGTGCCCGGACGCGGAGATCCGGCTGGCCGGCGGACGAGAGCTCCACCTGGGCTCGCTCCAGGGCCTGGCGCTCCATGTCGCGAACTCGATGTTCCTGGGCGACTACCTGACCGCAGAAGGACAGACGGCCGCGGCGGACCACACCCTCATCCGCGAGAACGGGTTCGTCGTCGCGGGAGCCGGAGACGGGAGCGAGATCGCCGGGAGCCCTCAGCCGCCGCGCCCTCGCCGACGGGGCGCAGGTACGGCTCTCGACGCCAATGCCTGACCTCGGCCGGACATCGTGCGCGCTGCCGTCGGGATGTTGACACGCCCCCGCTGCTCGGCCATCCTGTTATCGCTCGATAACCGGTGAGCGGCGGAGAGGTGCACCATGTCGGAGCGGAGCGTCCCCGCCCGCAACGACGAACTGCTCGCCGCGTCGATGCGCGCCTTCGCTGCTCGGGGCTACTTCGGCACCACCACCGCGCAGGTCGCCGAGCAGATGGGCGTATCGCAGCCGTACGTCATCCAGGCCTACGGGTCGAAACGGCTGCTCTTCATACGGACACACGCACACGCGGGGGAGATGATCATCGACACGTTCCGGACCGCGCCCGTTCGAGGGTTCGATCCTCAGCGCCTCGGAGCCGCCTACCGGGAGCTCGTGCTCTCGAAGCCGGAAGCCGTGCTGGTCCACGCGCACGGGTTCTCCGCCGCCACAGCCGAACCCGAGATCGGGCGCGAATCACGCCGCCTGTTCGGAGAGGTCTATCGCACGCTGTGCGACAAGGGCGGCTCCGATGACGAGGTGGCGTCCTTCATCGGCCGCGGCATGCTCATCAACAACCTGATGCTGATGGAAGCCGCCCGGTTCGCGGACGAACACGCATTCCGCGGTCTCGTCGAGACCATCCTCCGCATCCCCTCCCCCGGCACCGACCGCCCTCCCCTTCCCGACCCCGCCCTTCCTCACCAGGAGTGAGATGACCACGCACATCCCGTTCACCGACAACGTCACCGACCTGTCCAACCAGGACGGCTACCAATTCGAGTTCCGCTGCGAGCGCTGCGGCAACGGCTTCCGATCCGCATTCCGCCGCGACCCGCGTGCGACAGGACAGAAGCTCGCCCGGGGCTTGAGCGGACTCATCGGCGGCCCCATCGCTCAGGTCGGGTACGTGGCCGACCGGCTCCTGGACCGGGGAACCAACTCACCCGCCAAGGACCAGGCCCTGCAATCAGCGACCGCTGAGATCGCGCCCCGCTTCCACCAATGCCGCGGGTGCGGCGACTGGGTCTGCGGCGACGGCTGCTGGAACACCGATGTCGGACAGTGCGTCCGTTGCTCGCCCGTCATCGTGGAACAGCTGGCTCAGCTCCAGGCAGAGGCCCGCCGCACCCAGATGCAGCAGCGACTCGAGACCGTCGACCTCGTCGGGGACATGTCGCTCGCGCAGCAGGCGCATCCGGCATGTCCGTCATGCGGTGCGCAGGCACGTGGCGGGAAGTTCTGCACCGAGTGCGGCGGCTCCCTCGGGATGACCCGCCCCTGCGGCGCCTGCGGCGCGGACCTGACGAGAAGCGCTCGATTCTGCGCCGAGTGCGGAACCGCGTCCGTGTCATGAGCGGGTCGGCCGGGAGACCCGGGCCGACGACCGATCCCGGGGCTCGGACCCGACCAGCCTCGGCACGTGGCCGCTCCGATGCGGACTCACCGCGTCACACCTGACGCAGCCGACGCCAGACAATAGCCCGTCCACGAGCACCACGTCGCCGGATGCACCCAGATCCTCCTACCCCCCACCCACGCCTGCGCCGATTCCCACGAGGACCCACCGGCCAGGAACCACGAAGAGAACGATTGGAGTCACGCGAATGACCGATGCACCCCCCACTCCCCCGCAGGATGACCGCCCCACCACAGGTCACGACCAGACGCCCCCTCCGGGCGCGTCCGAGAATCCCGGCACGGCAGGAACACCCGGAGCTGGAAACCCGTACAGCAGCAGCCATCCGACACCTCCGCTGCGTCCCGATGAGGAGAAGCTCTGGGCGACCCTGATCCACATCGGCGGCGTCCTCTTCGGCTTCGTGATTCCCCTCGTCGGCTATCTCGTCCTGCGCGAGCGAGGCCCGTTCATCAAGGAGCACACGCGACGCGCGCTGAACTTCCACCTGACGATGCTGATCGCCTACGTCGTCGGCTTGGTCCTGTCGGTCGTCGGCATCGGGCTGCTGATCGTGTTCGCGATCTGGGTCGTCACGATCGTCTTCGCGATCATGGCCGCCGTCGCGGCGAACCAGGGCCGCCCGTACAAGTACCCGCTCTCGATCGAGCTGATCAAGAACTAGGTGTCGCTGGTGGCTGTCGGGTCCGCCTGTGCTGATCCGACAGCCACCGCCGTCATCCCGCCCATGACGCTAGGGACGCTCCTGCTCGCGGCGAATGAGGGGGCACGAGCGAAGCTCATGGACAGTCGAAGCCTCAGCGCGGTATGAGCCGCGTTCCCAGGATGGAGTCGATTCATGAAACGGTCGGAGATGACTGCACTGCGTCGTAGATGGACATCCGCGATGATCGACGATCTGCGGCATCAGCTTGCAGTCAAGGGACGTCGGCCCGCGAGGAACGCCCACGAGCTCGTCTCTGCGTGGCCGGATACACCGGAGGGCATGACCGATCTGCGCGGGATCGAGGTCGGCGCCGAAGTCCTGGCCCTCGTCTACCTCACCGTCACGCGCGTAGACCTCAGCTTCTCTCGCGGTGATTCGAGGTGCTCCCAGTCGGAGATCTACGACAGTCGGTTCGACGCCGTCAAGCTCACCGGTCAGCCGCGCTTCAACCGCAGGTTCGAGCGCTGCAGCTTCCGCGGCGCCGACCTGACTCGCCTCGCGGTGGGGCCTCACGTCATCGACTGCGACTTCACCGATGCCCGGGCCCCTCGACTCGAGTCCGCTCCCAACACGGTTTTCGAGCGGTGCCGCTTCGACGGTGCGGATCTCCGAGGAGCGGTCTTCCGGCACACTACCTTCACCGACTGCTCGTTCGTGGGGGCGAAGTTCTCGGAGGCGACCGTCTTCGACCGTTGCTCGCTACAGCGGACAGCACTCGATTCTGGAGATGCACGGCTCACCCGCGTGATGCGAGACGGCGTCTCGCTTCCCGATCAGTGGCCGGGCGAGGCTGAGTGGAATGCGACGGAGGAGAGGTACCTCGACCGGTACCGCCGCGCATTCCTCGCCGGAGATGCCGAGACGATGCCGCTTGATCCGTACGATCCGGATCTGGAGTAGAGGTGGCGAGGCTGAGACCGATGATCGCGCCGGCCGTGGAGCAGGGCGTCGGAGAGGAGACACGCTTAGAATCCACTCGCCCCCCGGAAACCTCGGTGGTCGGGTGGGACGAAGGCGCGGTGTCCTCCCCGCCTCGGCGGAATCCGATGGTCCGCGGCCTGGTGCTCGGGACCCGGGTCGTCGCTCGAGGTGGGAGTCGGCGCGTGACACGGCGCACAGGACTCAGGGCATGGTGCTGAAGGTCGGGCCGATCCGCTCCGCGAGCGAGGCCCGGATGGCGCGCGGTGCCGATGTCATCAGCGTGCGACTGTCCGACAAGGGACACCCGGACGCGGCGCGTGCGATCACGACGACGACCTACGTGGAGATCAGAGCGTCGACGGATGCGGAGATCTCGATGCAGGTCGACCCGCTGTCCGTCGACCGTGATCTGGTCGATCGTCTCGCGCCGGACTACCTCGAATTCCCTCCGGCCGACCCGGAGAAGACCGACCTGCTGCGCCGCGAACTCGCCTCGATGGCGCCACTCGGAGTGCCGTGGATCTGCACGGGCATGTGGTTCGGGCGAGACGACCTCTGGCTCCTCGACCACAAGGCCCACCTGAGTCGGCTCGTCGAGGCAGGAGCCCGATTCATCCAGATCGAGATGGACTCGCTGATCGCCCCTGATCACCGCATCGACCCGGGCGATGCGGAACGCATGGAGGATCTGGTCGCGCGCTTCCCCGTCCTCGTCACCGATGGGTTCACGACGTCTCTGCCCATCTCGCCCGCGGGGGCAGCCGGCGTCTACCTCGAACTCGGTGAGGGCGGGGCGAGACCGATGACGTTCCCCTTCTCGACCGCAGTCCGGCTGATGCGGACTCGTCGATGACGCGCCCGAGTAGGAGTCCACGTGTTCGATGAGGCCGCGCTGCGGAGGATCGCCGCTTGCGCTTCCGTAATCCGGCACGGACCACCTGTGGATCCCGCATGGGTAGCCGCCGCGGAGGAGGCGATCGGCTTCCCGCTTCCCGAGTCCTACAAGTGGTGGTTGACGGAGTTCGGGGACACCTCCATTGCTGGACAGGACATGCTGACGCTCGCGCCACCGGAGTTCCGTGACGATGCCGACCAGGACCTCATCTACGTACGGAAGCTGGATCTGAGGAACGGCGTCACACCCGTAGATCGGTTGCACTTCTTCGTGCCCAGCCCGGAGGAGTCGTTCGCGTTCGATCTGGCCGGCTACGACCGGGGCGAGTACCCGGTGATCCGAGAGGACGCGCTGGGCGGTGGTGATCACGTCTACGCCGGGACCTTCGCCGAGTTCATGGAGAGGCGGACGGCGGAATACGACGAGTAGACCGGAATGACACATGCGCGTCCGAGCGACGTCCTGTCGTACGCGCGCTGCGGAGTGGCGAATCCGGCTCAGGCGGCGGCCGCGCCCGGATCCGGCAGCACCTGGCAGTGCGGGCACAGGTGCGAGCCGCGGTTCATGAACGCCTCGCGCACGATCGGCGTGCCGCAGCGCGGGCACGGCTTGCCCTGCTGTCCGTAGGCGTTGAGGGAGTGCGAGAAGTAGCCCGAGGCGCCGTTCACGTTGACGTACTGCGCGTCGAAGCTCGTGCCGCCCTCGGCCAGCGCCCGGGCGAGCACGTGCCGCACCTCCGCGAGCAGCTTCAGCGCGCGGCCGCGGCCGAGCTGATCCGTGGGGTGCGCGTAGTGGATCCGCGCGGCCCAGAGAGCCTCGTCCGCGTAGATGTTGCCGATGCCGCTCACGAGCGTCTGGTCGAGCAGCGCGCGCTTGATCCCCGTGCGCCGCCGGGCGAGGCGGTCGAGCAGCAGCTCGTCGTCGAACGCCGGGTCGAGGGGATCGCGCGCGATGTGGGCCACCTGCGTCGGCACGACGGCGAGGGCAGATCCGCGGCCGCCGGCGTGCCTGTCGGGCGTGGGGACGAGGCGGTCGACCGCCATGGAGCCGAAGATCCGCTGGTCCACGAACGCGACCACGAGCTCGCCGTGCGCCGGATGCTCGATGCCCAGGCGGATCCGCAGCAACCCGTCGGGGTCGGAGCCGGGCTCGCGGAGCAGCACCTGCCCGCTCATGCCGAGATGCGTGACAAGCGCGCGGGGCCCGGTCGCGTCGCGTGCGGCGTCGGGCTCGAGCGGCAGCCAGAGGAACTTGCCGCGGCGGACGGCGGACGAGATGACGCGGCCCACGAGCAGGTCGACGAACGCGCCCTCGAGCGGGTCGTGCCGCTTGAGGGACCGGGCGTCGAGGATCTCGACGCCGGTGATGCGCGCACCGGTCACGGCGGGCTCGAGGCCGGCGCGGACGACCTCGACCTCGGGGAGCTCGGGCACCGCGGGTCAGGCCGTGGTGCGCGCCTCGAGGCGCGTCCACGCCTCGAGCGCGGCCGTCATCTCGGCCTGCTTCTTGCTGGATCCCTCGCCCGTGGTGCGGACGGCCGAGCCCACCGTGACGACGGCGTGGAAGCGCTTGCTGTGGTCGGGACCGCTGTCGCTCACGTCGTAGACGGGGGCAGGCAGGCCCTGGCGTGCGGCGCTCTCCTGGAGCGCGGTCTTCGGATCCATGGCGGCGCCGAAGCGCGCCGGGTCCTCGAGGAGCGGCGCGATGAGGCGCAGCACGAGGCCGGTCGCGGCCTCCCCCCCCGGCGTCGAGGTACGCGGCGCCGATGATGGCCTCGACCGTGTCGGCGAGGATCGACGACTTGGCGCGGCCGCCCGTGAGCTCCTCGCCGCGGCCGAGCAGGAGGTGCTCGCCGAGCCCGATGCGGGTGGCGACCTCCGCGAGGGCCACGCTGGAGACGAGGCTGGCGCGCCGCTTGGCGAGCTCGCCCTCGTCGAGGTCGGGGTTCTCGAGGTAGAGCATGACCGTGACGGCCTGCCCGAGGATGGAGTCGCCGAGGAACTCGAGGCGCTCGTTGTGCGGGATGCCGCCGTGCTCGTACGCGTACGAGCGGTGGGTGAGCGCGAGCTCGAGGAGCTCGGGGCTCACGTCCACGGCGAGGAGGCGCCGGAGCGCGTCGCGGTCGCCGTGGACGTGGGATCCCGGGGTGTCGGTCATGTCCGACGGACCGTGCGGGTCGCGACTAGACGTCGGCGACCTTGCGGCCCTTGTACTCCATGTACAGGGGCGTGCCGGCGGCGTCCTCGACCACGCGCGCGCGGTGGGGCATGGAGTAGACGACCTTGCCGTTCTCGATGGTCTTGACGAGCGTGGGAGCCTCGGCCTTCCACTGCGAGCGACGCGCGCGCGTGTTGGATCGGGACATCTTTCTCTTGGGAACAGCCATGGCTAACTCTCATCTCTCTGCGTTTCGGTGTCGGCGTCTTCACGCGCCGCACCGCTGTCTTCGGAAGCTCGGAAGCCGGACAGGGCTGCCCAGCGCTGGTCTATCACGGGCTCCGGGTCGGAGTCCGCGAGGACCAGGCTGATGCCGGGACCCAGATCGAGATCGAGGTCCTCGCCCGGCACTTCGGGCTGGAACGGCAGTGAAAGGACCACCGCATCCCGGATGACCGGCTCCAGGTCCACGTGCTCGTCCTGGACCTGGTAGTCGAAAGCTTCATCAAGAGAGTACGCGAACATCTCCGCGAAATCGACCTGGACACGCTCCTGCATGTCGGCGAGGGTGCGCGCGGACTGCCCGTCGGCCACCGTGTCGACGTCGCCGGTGACCAGGATCCCGTCGTGGAGGGACTCCAGCCGGACGCTCACCTGCATCTCGCGGCCCGCGGGGACGGCGATGAGGCCCTCCCCCATGCGCTCCGGCAGGGTGATGGTCAGCTCGAGCTCGCGCATCTCACCGGGGCGGTGCACGATGTCGTGGACGTTGACCGTGAATGGGGTCTTCTGGAACCGGGACACCCGTAGATCCTACGGGGCGTCAGCCATCCCGTCGGACGGCGAGGGCCTCGGCGACGGCGGCGGGGACGTAGGGCGACACGTCGCCGCCGAGCGCCTCCACCTGCCGCACGAGCGAGCTGGAGACGTGCGCGTGCCCCGGATCCGGCAGCAGCAGCACGGTCTCGACGCCCGCCAGGTCGCGGTTGACGAGCGCCATGGGCGTCTCGTAGGTCACGTCGAGCTGCGAGCGGACGCCCTTCACGAGCACGGTCGCCCCGACCTGCCGGCAGTAGTCGACGAGGAGGCCCGCGCCCCAGGAGTCGACGCGGACGGTCGCGGGCAGGCCGGCGTCGCGGATCACGCGCTCGATGAGCTGCACGCGCTCCGCGAGCGGCAGCATCGGGGTCTTGCCGGGGTTGTGCACGACCAGGACGACGAGCTCGTCGTAGAGGCCGGCGGCGCGGCGGATCACGTCGAGGTGGCCGAGCGTGACGGGGTCGAACGATCCGGGGACGACGGCGATCCGCTGCATCCCGCCAGCCTAGGGCCGGGGCGGGGTCAGTTCTTGTCGAGGAAGGCGCGCTCCTCGTCGTCGAGCCGGCGGGCCAGCGCGCGGGCGAGCGCCGGATGCCCCGCGAGGTCGGGCGACGCCTCGAGCACGTCGTGCGCGTGCTCGCGCGCGGACTCGATGAGGTCGCCGTCCTGCGCGACCCGCAGCAGCCGGAGCGACGAGCGGCCGCCCGACTGGTTCGTGCCGAGCACGTTGCCCTCGCGGCGGAGCTCGAGGTCGACGCGCGCCAGCTCGAAGCCGTCGAGGGTCGCGGCGACGGCGTCGACGCGCTCGCGGGCGACCGTCTCGGGCTCCGCGTGCGTGACCATGAGGCAGAGGCCGGGCACGCCGCCGCGACCGACCCGGCCGCGCAGCTGGTGCAGCTGGGAGACGCCGAAGCGGTCGGCGTCGAGGATGACCATGGTGGAGGCGTTGGGCACGTCGACGCCGACCTCGATGACGGTGGTGGCCACGACGAGGTCGATCTCGCCCGCGGAGAACGCGCGCATGACGCGGTCCTTCTCCTCCCCCGACATGCGGCCGTGCAGCACCGCGCGGCGGACGGACCCGAGGCGCGGGTGCGCCGCGAGCAGCGCATCGACCTCGGTGACCGTGGCGAGCGCGGGCCGGGTCGGCGCGTCATCGGCGCCCTCGGCCGCGTCCTCGTCCTCCGCGTCCGGATCCTGCGGGTCGATCGCCGGGCACACCACGAACGCCTGGCGCCCCTCCTGGATCTCCTCGGCCGTGCGCTCCCAGACCCGCTCGATCCAGCCCGGGTGCTCGTGCAGCGGCACGACGAAGGACGCGATGGGCTGGCGCCCGCTCGGCAGCTCGGCGATGGTCGAGACGTCGAGGTCGCCGAACACCGTCATGGCGACCGTGCGCGGGATGGGCGTGGCCGTGAGCACGAGCACGTGCGGCGGGGTGCCGCCCTTCCGGCGGAGCGCCTCGCGCTGGTCGACGCCGAAGCGGTGCTGCTCGTCGACCACGACGAGGCCGAGGTCGAGGAACTCGACGCGGTCGCCGAGGAGCGCGTGGGTGCCGACGACGATGCGCGCCTGGCCGCTGACGATGCGCAGGAGCGCGCGCTTCCGCTCGGCGGTGGACAGCTGGCCGGTGAGGAGCGTGGGCATGAGCTCCGCCGCGAGATCCGGCCCGAGCGACGCCGTGAGCGAGCGGAGGTGCTGGCTCGCGAGCACCTCGGTGGGCGCGAGCAGCGCGGACTGGCCGCCCGAGTCGGCGACCGCGAGCATCGCCCGGAGCGCGACGAGCGTCTTGCCGGAGCCGACCTCGCCCTGCACGAGCCGGTTCATGGGCCAGGTGCGCGCCATGTCCGTCGCGATCTCCTGGCCGACGAGCCGCTGGTCGCCCGTGAGCTCGAAGGGCAGCTGCGCGTCGAGGCGGTCGAGGTGGCCGCCGGGCGTCGGGATCCTCGGGGTGGCGGGCAGCGCGCGCGCCGCCTGCCGCCGCTGCAGCAGGGCGGTCTGCAGCACGAAGGCCTCCTGGAAGCGGAGCGCATCGCGGCCGCGCTTCCAGTCGACGTCCTTCTCGGGACGGTGCACGCCCTCGAGCGCCTCGCGGTGCGGGAGGAGGCCGCGCGCGGCCCGCACGTCGGCCGGGACCGGGTCGTCCAGGTCGTCGACCGCGTCGAGCGCGAGCGCCACCGACTTCGCGACCTGCCAGCTCGCCATGGACGCGGTGGCCGGGTAGATGGGGATGGGCATCTCGGCCCAGCGGCGGGCGGCAGCATCCGGCTCGCCGCCCGAGAGCTCGGGGCCCTCGTGGGCGTCGAACAGCTCGTAGTCCGGATGGGCGAGCTGGAGCGCGCCGCGGTAGTCGCTGACCTTGCCCGCGAAGATCCCGCGGACGCCGGGCACCAGGTCCTTGGCGCGCCACGCCTGGTTGAAGAAGGTGAGGGTGAGGAAGCCGCGGCCGTCGGTGATGCGCACCTCGAGGATGCTGCCGCGCCGCGCGCGCATGGGCCGCTCCCGCACCTCGCGCACCTCGGCGACGATGGTGGCCTGCTGGTCGACCGGCAGCTCGGCCAAGGCGGTGAGCTCGCCGCGGCGGGCGTAGCGGCGCGGCAGGTGCTCGAGGAGGTCGGCGACCGTGCGCAGCCCGAACGCCTTCTGCAGCACGCCGGCGGTGCGGCCGCCCACGACGCCCGCGAGCGCGGCGTCGGATCCGGTCATCCCCCGAGTGTACGAGGAGCGTCCGACGCCCGGGATGCGGGGGCGCCGTCGTCCTCGGCCTCCCCGCGTGGACGACGGCGGACGAGCGAGCGGGGCGCGACCACGGCGAGCAGCCGGTCGACCCTGCCCGCGCGGGCGCCGAGTGCCGCGCCGAGCACGAGGAGCGCATCGGCCAGCGCGGCGCCCGTCGCGGCGTCGACCGGAGCGTCGGCCCGGGCGAACCGCTCGCGCTCGCGTGCGCCCACGAGCACCGCGACCGGATCCCGGAGGGCGGGGTCGTCGCCCGCGAGCCGCCGGCCGAGCTCGCGCGGCGACTCGGTGTCGGGCACCCGGATCCCCAGGTCGACGGCCCGGTCCTCCGCCTCGTGCCAGGCGGTGCCGGCGGGGGCGTCCCCTGCCGCGAGGGCGCGGAGGCGGCCGGCGCGGCGGGAGCGGCGGAGCAGCGCGGGGGACGCGAGGAGCGCGAGCACGAGCACGACGAGGGCCGCGACGCCGATCGCGCCCCACGGGATCCGGTCGGCGCCCGGGCCGGCGGCCCCCGGGGCGGCGGACGCCGTGGGCGCGGGCGCGGTGGTGGGCGCGGCCTCGGCCGACGGCGTCGGCGCGGCGGAGGGGGTCGGCGCGGCGGTCGGGGCGGCGGAGGGCTGCGCGTACGGCGCGGCCTGCCCGCGGCCGGGGGTCGGCTCGAAGGGGATCCAGCCGATGCCCGCGAAGTACAGCTCCGGCCACGAGTGCAGGTCGTGCGAGCCGACGCGGTAGGTGATGAGGTCGCCGTCGCGGCCGACCTGCGAGCCCGGGAGGTAGCCCACGGCCACGCGCGACGGGATGCCGGCCTCGCGCGCCATGATCGCCATGGCCGACGCGAAGTGCACGCAGTACCCCGCGCGCACCCGCAGGAACTCGCCGACGACGTCGACGCCGCTGCCGTCGTAGCCCTGCTGGACGGGCGCCTCCTCGGAGTAGCGGAACCGGCCGTCCGTGAAGAACCGCTGGAGCGCGAGGGCCTTGTCGTAGGGGTCGTCGATCCCGGCGAGCACGTCGGCCGTCGTGGTGCCCACCACGGCCGGCGTCCCGTCCGGGATCTGCAGGAACGGCGACAGGTCGCCCGCGGTCGCCGGCGGTGCGGCCCTCAGCTGCTCGGCGGACGGACGGGGGAGCTCGGAGCGCACGGTGTAGCTCTGGTCGCGGCTGTCGGAGTCGGACGAGCGGATCGCGAGGCCCTGCTCCGACCACCGCCACGTGCCCTCGAGACCGGCGACGCTGCGCGGGGCGTACGGCGCGGGCAGCCAGGCGCTCGAGGAGCCCTCGACCTGCACGCGCGCCTCGACGTCCTCGACGGGCACGTCGCGGCCGGCGCCCAGGTCGGGCCCGATCGCGTCGACCGTGTTCTCCTCGGGCGGCCGGAGCGGCGACGGCGCCCATTCCTCGCCCTCGAAGCGGGACAGCGTGGTGACCTTGAAGTAGAGGGGCGTCGACGACCCGGTCGAGTAGCGGAGCGCGTCGACGTCGACCGGGCGGCGGAGGTCGTCGCCGAGGTCGAGGATCGGGTTGACGACGCGGGAGCCGCTGGCTCCCGCTCCGGAGGCGGTGGGGAACGTGGCGCTCGTGAGCCCGGGGACGATCGCGGGGGCGACCAACGCGACGACGACGGCGCCGGCCGCGAGCGCGCCCGCGGAGACGAGGGTCGCGCGCGCGGCGCCCGGGCTCCCGCGGCCGGATCCGCGGTCGCCCGACGACGCCCGCCCGCCCGGCAGGTCGCTCCCGCGGTCGCGCGCATCGGCCGCGAGCACCGCGAACCACGCCAGCGCCGTGACGGCGAAGGACGCGACCGAGAACTCGCCGACGAGGATCGCGCCCGGCACGGACACGAGCACGAGCAGCGGCAGGCCCGTGACGGCGGGCATGCGGAGCACCGACGCGAGCACGTCGAGCAGGACGGCGAGAGCCCCGATCGACGCGACGGCCACGAAGACGATGGACGCGAGCGGCGGCACGGGCGCGGAGCGGCGGTAGATCTCCTCCCCCGCCTGCTCCCCCACGGCCACGAGCGTCCGCACGGTCTCCGGGGTCGGCAGCACGCCGAGGATCGCCGTGCGTCCCGCGAACACGAGCGTGACGAGGAGCACGAGCACGACGAGCGCGCCGCCCGAGGCGAGGATCCGCGGCGCGCCCGCGGCGCGGAGCAGCGCGGCGGATCCGAGGACCGCCGCCACGACGACCGCGCAGAGCAGGAACCAGGGACCGGTCTCGATGAGCAGGTGGAGGCTCGCGGCGGCGGCCAGGAGCGCGACCGCGAGGGCGGCCGTGAGCGGCCAGCGGGCGGCGGCGCGGCCGCGGGGACGGGGCGGACGGCCATCGCGCCCGGGCATGCCGGACGCGCCCGCGCCGCGTCCCCCGCGCCGTTCGCCCGGCAGGGGCCGCGGCTCGACGGTCCAGCGCTCGCGGCCGCCGAGTCCGACGGAGCCGAGGTCGGTCATCGGGCCATCTCCTCGGAGCGCGCGGCGTGCCAGGCGTCCGCGGGTCGGATGCCCTCGCCGAGGACCACGGTGGTCCAGCCGGACTCGCGGAGTATGCGGAGGGCCTCCCGGTCGTCGCGTCCGTCGACGCGGCCGGGATGCGCGAGGAACGCGACGGCGGGACGGCAGGTGGATCCGAGCCCGGCGAGGCGCCGGGCCTCGGCCTCGTCGAGGTGGCCGAGCACCGCGTGCAGGGGGACGGCCCGGCGGCTGCGGCGGAGGTCGGACAGCAGCTCCTGCACGGCGTCGCGGTCGGGGTCGGGATCGGTCGGGCGCACCTCGGCGAGGCGGAGCAGCAGGTCGGCCTCGCTCGCGGGCTCGGCGCCGCGGCCCGGGGCGGGGGCGTCGGAGGCGCCCGCGGTCTCGAGGAGCTGCACCGCGTATCCGCCGCGCTGGAGGTGCACGGCGACGCTCGCGGCGAAGGACACCGCGCGCTCGAACGCGCGGTCGCCCTCGTCGTCGTCGTCCGCGTACCGGGGGAAGGCGGACGCGCGGGTGTCGAGGAGCACGAGCGAGCGCGGGCTCGACCGCTGCTCCTCCTGTCGCACCATGAGCTCGCCGTGGCGGGCGGTGGCGCGCCAGTGCACGCGGCGGAGCGGATCCCCCGCCCGGTACTCGCGCGTGCCGAGGTCGTCCTCGCCGCCGTCCGCCCGGCGCTGGACGCGCTCGGACTCGCCCTCCGACGACACCTGGCCGGAGGGCTCCGCCTCGAGGTCGGCGATGCGCGGCGTCACGACGAGCCGCGAGGTGCCGCCGGCGACGTGGCGCAGCAGCATGAGGCGGAACGGGTCGTTCTCCTCGACCGCGAGCGGCCCCACCTCGTGCACGCCGCGGCGCTCGGGCGTCAGGTCGTAGCGGAGGACCGGCCGGACGGCGGCGCGCCGTGATCCCCGGGCGAGCCCCCGAAGGGACGGCAGCGCCGCGGGCGGGGTCGCTCCCTCCACGCCGGGCACGACGTCCAGCACCTGCGCCGGCGGCGTCGCGAAGGGGCCCGTGCTCGACACGGACACGGTGACGGTCGTCGCGGTGCCGGACTCGACGACGTCCGAGGAGAAGGAGCGCTCGACGTGCAGCCGGATGCGCGCGACCACGAGCCAGGCGGCCGCGAGCAGCGGCAGCGCGAGCACCGCGGCGCCGATGAAGACGAACTCGCGCCGCCCCGCGAGGAACGCGCCCGCGAACGCCGCGACGCCCGCGGCGAGCAGGGCGATGCCCCGGAGGGTCGGATGCGGGACGGCCTCGATGCCGACCCTCCGCATCAGGCGCGCGAGGGGCCGCACGACGTCAGCGCGCCCGGCCCGCGGCGCTCAGCGGCACGGACGTGGTGGCGACGATCCGCTCGAGGATCTCGACCACGGCCGCCTGCCCGCTGCCGCGCCGGCCGAGCGCCCGGCCCGTGGCGACGAGCCGGTGCCCGAGCACCGGCGCGGCCAGCGCATCGATGTCGTCGGGCAGCACGAAGTCGCGGCCGTCGAGCGCGGCGCGGGTCTTCGCGGCGCGGATGAGCTGGAGCGTGGCGCGGGGGCTCGCGCCCAGGCGGATGTCCTCGTGACCGCGGGTGGCCTGCACGATCGCCACCGCGTAGCGCGAGACGGGATCGGACACGTAGACCCCGCGGGCCGCGTGCATCATCGCGTCGAGCTCGTCGGCGTCGACCACGGGCCGCAGCTCGTCGAGCGGGCTCACCGTGTCGCGGTCGCGGAGCATCGCCAGCTCGGCGTCGGCGTCGGGGTAGCCCATCGAGATCCGGGCCATGAAGCGGTCGCGCTGCGCCTCGGGGAGCGCGTACGTGCCCTCCATCTCGACCGGGTTCTGCGTGGCGACGACCGTGAACGGCTGCTGGAGCCCGTGCGTGACGCCGTCGACCGTGACCTGCCCCTCCTCCATGCACTCGAGGAGCGCGGACTGCGTCTTGGGACTCGCGCGGTTGATCTCGTCGCCGATGACGATGTTCGCGAACACGGCGCCCGGCTGGAACTCGAAGCGGTGGTCGGCCTGGCTGTACACGGAGACGCCCGTGACGTCCGAGGGGAGCAGGTCGGGCGTGAACTGGATCCGGTTGACGGTGCAGTCGACGCTCCGCGCCAGCGCCTTGGCGAGCATGGTCTTCCCGACCCCGGGCACGTCCTCGATGAGGAGGTGGCCGCCGGAGAGGAACACGGTGAGGGCCATGCGGGTGGCGTCCTGCTTGCCGGACATGACGGCGTCGATGTTGCCGAGGATGAGGTCGGCGAGCCGGCGCACCTCCGTCAGCGGCATGGCCCGGGACCCGCGTGAGGCGGGGGCGTGGGCCCCCGTCCGCGGGGCGGGGTGGATGCGCGCGGGCGCGACGCCCGGATCGCCGTGCAGGGGAACGGACTCGGACTCGGGGCTCGTCACGCGGATCCTCCAGCGTCGTGGGCGTCTTGCGAGCATACGTCAGCTCCCCCCGCGCGTCCGGGGAGCGGCCGTGAGCGGCTGGACGCGGCCGCGGACGGGTAGCGTGGACGCCCGTGGACCCCGCCCCGATCCCTGCCGCTCCGCGTCCCGCCGGACGCACGTCGTGACCCGCATCGTCGCCGGGTTCGCCGGCTCCCTCGTGCTCCGGGTCCCGAGGACCGGCACGCGCCCCACGAGCGACCGGGTGCGCGAGGCCCTCTTCTCCGGTCTCGAGGCCCGCGACGCGCTCGACGGCGCACGGGTCCTGGACCTCTACGCCGGATCCGGCGCCCTCGGCCTCGAGGCCGCGAGCCGCGGGGCGCGCGAGGTGGTGCTGGTGGAGCGCGCCACCCCGGCCGCGTCCGTGTGCCGGTCGAACGCGCGCATCCTCGAGGGCGCGGCGCCGCGCGGAGCCGAACTGGCCATCCGCGTCGCCGCCCAGAGCGTGCACGCCTTCCTCCTCGGCGACCGCGGCACCTACGACGTCGCGTTCCTGGATCCGCCGTACGAGGTGGGCGACGCGGAGCTCGCCGAGGAGCTGGCCGCCCTCGCGCCGCGGCTCGCCGACGACGCGGTCGTCATGGTGGAGCGGAGCGCCCGATCGGCGGAGCCCGCGTGGCCCGTCGGAATCGCGCTCGACCGACGCCGGGCCTACGGCGACACCGTCGTGTGGTGGGCCGCGGCGGATCGGGGCTAGCGCGCGCCGTCCCAGTCGGCGTACGGGTCCCAGCCGCCGCGCGGGGTCCGCGGGCCCTCGTACGGAGCGCCGTCGACCGTGACCGACGGACCCCGGGCGCCCGCCTCCCGCACGACGCCGACGACCCGGAACGACCCGGGGATCGGGGCGCCCGCGGGGAAGGCGGCGACGAGTCCGTGGTCCTCGCCGCCCGTGAGGACGAGGTCGAGGGCCAGGGACGGGAGAGCAGGATGCGCGTCCGCGACGCGCCGGACGTCGGCGGCGAGGGCCGCGGTCGCGAGGTCGATGGCCACGCCGCTCGCGCGCGCCATCCGGGCGAGGTCGAGGAGCGGCCCGTCGGAGACGTCGAGCATCGCCGTGGCCCCGGCGCGGGCCGCCTCCACCCCGGCGGCGATGGGCGCGACCGGCGAGAGCTGCGCCTCGACCGCGTCGGGATGCGCGGACCGGAGCGCCCGCGCGAGGTCAGCGTCGGGGACCGGTTCGCCGCCCGCATCGGCCCGGCGCGCGTGGTCGAACAGCAGCCGGACGCCGGCGGCGGCCATGCCGAGCGTGCCCGCCACGGCGATCACGTCCCCGGGGCGCGCGCCGGAGCGCAGCACCGGGGCGCGGCCCTCGAGGTCGCCCGTCGCGGTGACCGTGATGACGAGCGCGTCCGACACGGAGAGGTCGCCGCCGACCACGCCGCAGCCGGGCGCCTGGGCGCGGCAGCCGTCGCGCAGCCCGTCGGCCAGCGCCTCGAGGTCCCGCACGGGCGTGTCGGCGGGCGCGGCGATCGCGACGAGGAGGGCGGTCGGTCGGGCGCCCATCGCGGCGACGTCGGCGAGGTTGGAGGCGGCGGCGCGCATCCCGAGGTCGTGCGGCGTCGACCACGCCAGGCGGAAGTCGGGCCCCTCGACCATCATGTCGGTCGTGATGACGAACCGGCCGTCGGGCGCCCGCACGACGGCGCAGTCGTCACCCGGCCCGGCGTCGGCGGCGTCGGCGTCCGGCAGGCGGGGCAGGATCCGCGCGAGGGTCGCGAGCTCCCCCGCGCTGCCCAGGGTCGCGTCGTCGGGCCGGGGCGTCTCAGGAGTCGTCACGGGTGCCACGGTAGCCTGACCCCGATGACTCCCCGCCGCCCCGCCCGCGCCGTGCGCGCCGCCGCAGCCGCCGTCGCCGCGTGCGGCCTCGCCGTCCTCCTCGCCGGCTGCACCCCCACCGTCTCGCTCGAGCCCGCGGCCGACGCGGCGGATCCGCTCTGCGCCGACGTGGTCGTGCACCTGCCCGCCGAGCTCGGCTCCGCTCCGCTCCGCGAGACCGACGCCCAGGGCACGGGAGCGTGGGGCGATCCGCAGAGCACGGTGATCCTGCGCTGCGGCGTGACGCCGCCCGGGCCCACGACCGACGCCTGCATCAGCTACGACGACGTCGACTGGGTGGAGGACGACACCAGGGCGCCGAACATCCGCTACACGACCTACGGGCGCACGCCCGCCGTGGAGGTCGTCATCGACTCCACGCAGGCGAGCTACACGGCCCTCACGGACCTGAGCCGGGTCGTCGGCGCCATCCCGCAGACGAACCGCTGCGTCAGCGCGCAGGACCTCGGCGTGGCACCGCCGCCCGGGAGCTGACCGGCGCCTCGAGCGCATCCGGCCCGTGCCCCCGGCGCGCGGCCACGACCAGCCGGCCCGCGCGCCACCATCGCAGCCACGGCAGCTCGCGCGGCCAGTGCGTCGTGAGCGACGCCATGCCCCGGCTCATCCGCAGCGGCAGTGTCGACGGGCGCGTCAGCGGACGCATGCTGATCCCCATGCCCAGGCGCGGGTCGAGCACGATCCGCCGCTCGGGCCCCAGGTGCACCGAGAGGTCGATGTCGTCGTGCAGGTGCGTCCCCGCGCGGTGCACCTCGTGGCGCACCTCGCGCCAGGCGTCGGCGCGGAGGGCGAAGTTGGATCCGAACAGCGGCGGGTGCCCGAGCGCGAGCGTCACCGAGGCGAAGTAGGCGCCGAGGTAGGCGACGGCCGCGACGCCGCGGAGCGCGCGCGGGCCGTCGAGGAAGCGCGCGGCGCCCGTGACGGCGGCGATGTCGGGACGCGCGGCGAGCACGTCGCCGAGCCGCTCGATCCAGTCCGCGGGCGGTACGCAGTCGGCGTCGAGCCGCGCGATGACCTCGTGCCGCGCCGCGTCGTAGCCGGTCGACGCGGCCGCCGGGATCCCGACCACGGGCTCGTGGACGACGCGCGCGCCGCCCGCGCGGGCGACCTCCGCGCTGTCGTCGCGGGAGGCGTTGTCCACGACCACGACCTCGTCCGGCGCGACCGTCTGGCCGGCGAGGGCCCGGAGGCAGGCCCGCAGGTGCCCGGCGTCGTCGCGGACGGGGATGACGACGGAGACCGTCGGCCGCCGGACGGTCGGGGTCTCGCCCACCGGCCGCGAGCCTTCGCCGCGGAGACGGGCCGCCGGGCGCACCGCGAACCCGATCCGGGCGTCGGGGTGGAGGCGGGGCCGGGCGACGGATCGTCCTACGAGCATGCGTCGAGCCTAGGCTCTCCCCGTCGCGGCGACCGGCGGTCGGCGTCGGTCGCCTGCCTCGACGGCCTGCCCCGCGGATGCCCGCCGCGGCCCCGGAGAGCCGCCTCAGGTGCGCCGTCCCTCCGCCTCCCAGGCGAGCGCCACGTCGAGCAGCTCCGAGATGAGGTCGGGGTACGCGACGCCCGACGCGCCCCAGCAGGCGGGGAACATCGAGATGGGCGTGAAGCCGGGCATCGTGTTGATCTCGTTGAGCACGAACCCCTCGGCCGTCAGGAAGAAGTCCACGCGCGCGAGGCCGCGGGCGCCGACGGCGCGGAAGGCGCGGATCGACAGCTCCTGCATGTCGGCGAGCTGATCCGCGGTCACGTCCGCCGGGCACACCAGCTGGATGCCGTCGGCGCCCAGGTACTTCGCCTCGAAGTCGTAGAAGTCGCGGCCGGAGACGACGATCTCGCCCGCGACGGACGCGCGCGGCAGCGTGCCGGGCCCGCCGTCGAGGATCGCGCACTCCACCTCGCGTCCGACGAGGCCGGCCTCGACGAGCACGCGGTCGTCCTCCCGGAACGCGGTCGCGAGGGCGGCGTCGAGCTCCCCCGGCTCCGCCACGCGGCTCACGCCGACGCTCGATCCGGCGCGCGCCGGCTTCACGAACGCGGGCAGGGCGAGCTCCGCCGCCCGGGCGCGGACGGCGTCGGGGTCGGCCTCC
Organism: Clavibacter sp. CT19; assembly: GCF_027858075.1. Taxonomy (NCBI): domain Bacteria; kingdom Bacillati; phylum Actinomycetota; class Actinomycetes; order Micrococcales; family Microbacteriaceae; genus Clavibacter; species Clavibacter sp. CT19. The sequence continues at coordinate 193,597 of NZ_JAQHYR010000004.1, forward strand.
CAGTCGCGTCGCGTCACGGTGGTCCACGGCGCCACGGCGATTCCGGCGTCGCGCAGCACCGTCTTCGCGAAGTGCTTGTCCATCCCGAGCGCCGAGGCCAGCACGCCCGAGCCGACGTACGGGAGGCCGGCGAGCTCGAGCATCCCCTGCACCGTCCCGTCCTCGCCCTGGGTGCCGTGGAGGATGGGGAACACGACGTCGACGCGGCCGAGCGAGCGCTCGGGGCCGTCCGCGTCCCGCACGTGCAGCTCGCGCGACGACGCGTCCTCCGGCCAGCGCACGCGCGTGCCGTTGTCGGCGACCTCGGGCAGGGCCTCGGCGTCGAGCGCGAGGGCGGACGCGTCGTCCGCCTGCAGCGTCATGGCGCCGCGGCGGGTGACGCCCACCGGGATCACCTCGAAGCGCTCCCGGTCGAGCGCGCCGAGGACCCCGCTCGCCGTCGCGCAGCTGATGGAGTGCTCGCTGGACGTCCCGCCGAACAGCAGGACGACGCGGATGCGGTCGGCCATGGTCATTCCCCCTGCGGAGTGTCGTCGTCGGTCGTGAGGTGCGGGGCGATGTCGCGCGGCGAGAGCGTGCCCGCGAGCACCTGCGACACCTGCTCGACGATGGGCATCACCACGCCGCGCTGGCGGGCGAGCTCGAGCACGGGCGCCACGGAGGAGAGCCCCTCGGCGGTCTGCTGCATGCGCGACACGACGTCGCCGAAGCTGTAGCCCTGGCCGAGCAGACGGCCGGCCGTGTTGTTGCGGGACAGCGACGACTCGCACGTGGCGATGAGGTCGCCGAGCCCCGCGAGGCCCGCGAGGGTCTCGGCCCGGGCGCCGTAGGCCACGGAGAACGCGGTCATCTCGGCGAGGCCGCGGGTGATGATCGACGCCTTCGTGTTCTCGCCGTACCCCACGCCGTCGACGATCCCGACCGCCACCGCGATGAGGTTCTTGAGCACGCCGCCGAACTCGGTCCCGATCACGTCGGTGTTCACGAACGACCGGAAGTAGGGGTTGCGGGCGATCTTGGCGATGCGCTCCGCCGTGGCCGGATCCGCCGACGACACGACCGCGGCGGTCGGCTGCTCGCGCGCGATCTCGAGCGCCAGGTTCGGGCCCGACGCCACGGCGATGCGCGCGGCACCGAGCCCCAGCGTCTCCGCGATGACCTCGCTCATGCGCAGGCCCGTGCCCTTCTCCACGCCCTTCATGAGGCTGACGACGACGGCGTCCGCCGGGATCAGCTCCCGGGCCGCCTCGAGGTTCTGGCGCAGCGTCTGGCTGGGGACCGAGACGAACACGTCCGTGGCGCCGTCGAGCACCCGCTCCAGGGAGGCGTCCGCCGTGAGCCGGCGCGGGAGGTTCACGCCCGGCAGGTAGTCGCTGTTGCGCTGCGCCTCGGAGATCTCCCGGGCGAGCTCGGGGCGGCGTGCCCACATGAGCACGTCGCTGCCGCCGTCGGCCATGACCTTGGCGAAGGTCGTGCCCCAGCTGCCGGCGCCGAGGACGACGACCTTGCGGCGCTCCCCCGGGCCTGCCGTCGCGTCGACGGGCGTCGATGCGGACGCGCTCGGGACGGTGGATCCTGCAAGTCGGGGGCTCGCGGTCGCGTCACTCAAATCGGCCGGTCTCCTTCTGGTTGTTCGAGCGGGGGTCCCAGCGCTCGGTGGGGGCGGTCTCGCCGCGGAGCTCCTCGAGGAGCTCCGTGATGGCGGCCATGACGACCGCGGTCGCCTCGGTCAGGGTCGCGGAGTCGAGGCTCCGGTCGCGGAAGCGGGAGAGGTCGACCGGCTCGCCGACGGCCACGTGGATGGTCGAGCGCGGGAACAGGCGCACGCGCTTCGAGTAGCGGCCCATGAGCTGCTGCGTGCCCCAGTGCGCCATCGGGACCACGGGGATCCCGGCCTGCAGCGCGAGCCGCACGGCGCCGGTCTTGCCCCGCATGGGCCAGAGGTCGGGGTCGCGCGTGAGCGTGCCCTCCGGATACACGACGACGATGCGGCCGTCGCGCGCCAGGTCCTTCGCGGCGGTGAGGGCCTCGCCGCCGCGGACGCCGCCGTCGCGCTGCACCGGGATCTGCCCCGAGCGGCGGAGGAACCAGCCGACCACCGGGACGTCGAACAGCGACGCCTTCGCGAGGAACCGCGGCAGCCGCCCGAGCTTCCACGCCACGGCCCCCATGACCACCGGGTCGATCTCGCTGTAGTGGTTGGGCGCCAGCACGTACGAGCCCGTTCGCGGGAGCCGCTCGGGGTGCCGGATCTCGAACCGGACGGCCGTGTTCAGCACCGGCAGCACGAGGGCGGCCAGCACCCAGAAGATCGACGGTAGGGCCTTCTCGTTCGCCATGGGTGCTCCGGTCGGGTCGCGGTCGTCGTCGGGCGCCCGCCGGGTGCGGTCCACCCGGCGGATGGCCGGGCGCGTCCCTGCGGACGGGCCCGGCCGGCGGGGCGGCGCGGGGCGCCGCCGGCGAGGCTAGCCCTCGTAGGAGAAGTCCGCGCCGAGCTGGCGCAGCTTCCCGATGAAGTCCTCGTAGCCGCGGGAGATGATCCCCACGTTGCTGACGGTGGACCGGCCCTCGGCCGTCAGCGCGGCGATGAGGTGGCTGAAGCCGCCGCGCAGGTCCGGCACGGTGATGTCCGCGCCGTGCAGGTGCGTCGGCCCCGTGATGACCGCGGCCTGCTCGAAGTCGCGCCGCGCCACGCGGCGCTCGTGGCCCTCGAGGCCCTCCTTGTGGACGACGATGTCCGCGCCCATCTCGTTGAGCGCGTCCGTGAAGCCGAAGCGGTTCTCGTACACGGTCTCGTGGATGATCGAGACGCCGGGCGCCTGCGTGAGCGCCACGACGAGCGGCTGCTGCCAGTCCGTCATGAAGCCCGGGTGCACGTCGGTCTCGATGACCACGGGCTTGAGGTCGCCGCCCGGGTGGTAGAACCGGATGCCGTCCTCCTCGATGTCGAACGCGCCGCCCACCTTCCGGAACACGTTGAGGAACGTCATCATCTCGGCCTGGCGGACACCGCCGACGAAGATGTCGCCGCCGGTCGCGAGCGCGGCGGAGGCCCAGCTCGCGGCCTCGTTGCGGTCGAAGAGCGCGCGGTGCGTGTAGCCCTCGAGGCGGTCGACGCCCTCGATGAGGATCACGCGGTTCGGCTCCACGGAGATGATCGCGCCCATCTTCTGCAGGATCGCGATGAGGTCCATGATCTCCGGCTCGATGGCCGCGTTCTTCAGCTCCGTGACGCCCTTCGCGCGGACGCCCGTGAGGAGCACCTGCTCGGTCGCGCCCACGCTCGGGTAGGGCAGCTCGACGTTCGCGCCCTTCAGCCCGTCCGGCGCCGTGAGGCGGATGCCGCTCGGGAGCTTCTCGACGACGGCGCCGAACGCGCGCAGCGCGTCCAGGTGGAAGTCGATGGGGCGGTCGCCGATGCGGCAGCCGCCGAGGTCGGGGATGAACGCCTCGCCGAGGCGGTGCAGCAGCGGGCCGCAGAAGAGGATCGGGATCCGCGAGCTGCCGGCGTGCGCGTCGATGTCCGCCATGTGGGCGCTCTCGACGTCCTTCGGGTCGAGGATGAGGTCGCCCTCCTGCTCGCCCTTGCGGAGCGTCACGCCGTGCACCTCGAGGAGCCCGGAGACGACGCGGACGTCGCTGATGTCGGGAACCGAGCGCAGCAGGCTGGGGCTCTCGCCGAGGAGGGAGGCGACCATGGCCTTGGTGGCCAGGTTCTTCGCCCCGCGGACCTCGATGCGGCCACGCAGCGGGATCCCGCCGTTGATGACGATGGAGTCGGACAGGAGGCCCACCCGCTCCCCCGCCTTCTTGGCGTCGCTGACTAGTGAGTTCATTCAGTTCTCCAGAGCTGCCGGCCGGGCCGGCAAGGTGCGCGGGCGCCATGCGGCCCGTTCGTGTTCGAAGGTGGTGATGGCGTCCTCATCCCGGAGGGTGAGGGCGATGTCGTCGAGCCCCTCGAGGAGCCGCCACCGAGTGTATTCGTCGATCTCGAAGGGGACCGTCAGGCCGGGTGCCGTGGCGACCCGCTCGATGAGATCGACGGTGAGGTCGAGCCCGGGCTCCGCGTCCATCGCGGTCCACAGCCTCTCGACGTCGTCCTCGCTCACGATGCCCGTGAGGAGGCCCTGCTTCCCGGAGTTGCCCCGGAAGATGTCGCCGAACCTCGGGCTGAGCACGGCGCGGAAGCCGTAGTCGCGCAGCGCCCACACGGCGTGCTCGCGGGACGAGCCCGTGCCGAAGTCCGGACCGGCGACGAGGACGGTGGCGCCCTCGTAGACCGGCTGGTTGATGAAGAAGCCGGGGTCCTTGCGCCACTGGAAGAACAGCGCGTCCTCGAACCCGGTCTTGGTGACCCGCTTGAGGAACTGGGACGGGACGATCTGGTCGGTGTCGACGTTGGACTGCCTGAGCGGGACGGCGGTGCCGGTGACGCGGGTGATGGGCTCCACGGCTCAGGCCCCCTGTCCGACGGCGGCGGCCATGCGCACCGTGGACGCGTCGACGACGCCGTCCTCCTGCAGGTCCCACGGGCTCGACAGCGTGCCGCGGATGGCGGTGGCCGCGGCCACGAGCGGCGACACGAGGTGCGTGCGACCGCCCTTGCCCTGGCGGCCCTCGAAGTTGCGGTTGCTGGTGGAGGCGCAGCGCTCCCCCGGCGCGAGCTGGTCCGGGTTCATGCCGAGGCACATCGAGCAGCCCGCGAAGCGCCACTCGGCACCGAAGTCGATGAAGACCTCGTCGATGCCCTCGGCCTCGGCCTCGAGCCGGACGCGCGCGCTGCCGGGGACGACCATCACGCGGACGCCCTCGGCCTTGGTGCGGCCGCGCACGATCTCGGCGGCGGCGCGCAGGTCCTCCACCCGGCTGTTGGTGCAGGAGCCGATGAACACGGTGTCGACCCGGATGTCCTTCATGGGCGTGCCGGGGGCGAGGTCCATGTAGGCGAGGGCGCGCTCGGCGGCGGCGCGCTCGTTCGGGTCGGCGACGGCGGCGGGATCCGGCACGGGCTCGCTCAGCGAGACGCCCTGGCCGGGGTTCGTGCCCCACGTCACGAAGGGCTCGAGCGCGTCGGCGTCGAGGTGGACCTCGGCGTCGAACACCGCGTCGTCGTCGGTGGCGAGCGTCTCCCAGTAGGCGACGGCCTCGTCCCAGTCGGCGCCCGTCGGGGCGTGCGGCCGACCGCGGAGGTAGTCGTACGTGGTCTGGTCGGGAGCGATCATGCCCGCGCGCGCGCCGGCCTCGATCGACATGTTGCAGATCGTCATGCGGCCCTCCATGGAGAGCGAGCGGATGGCGCTGCCGCGGTACTCGAGCACGTGGCCCTGGCCCCCGCCCGTGCCGATCCGCGCGATGACCGCGAGGATGATGTCCTTGGCCGTGACACCCGGGCGCAGGGTGCCCTCCACGGTGACCGCCATGGTCTTGAACGGCTGGAGCGGCAGCGTCTGCGTCGCCAGGACGTGCTCGACCTCGCTCGTGCCGATGCCGAAGGCCATGGCGCCGAACGCGCCGTGGGTGGACGTGTGCGAGTCGCCGCAGACGACCGTGATGCCGGGCATCGTCAGGCCCAGCTGCGGGCCGACCACGTGGACGATGCCCTGCTCGATGTCGCCGAGGGAGTGCAGGCGGATCCCGAACTCCTCGGCGTTGGCGCGGAGGGCGTGGATCTGCGTGCGGCTCGTGAGGTCGGCGATGGGCCGGTCGATGCCGACCGTCGGCGTGTTGTGGTCCTCGGTGGCGATGGTGAGGTCCGGGCGGCGCACGGGGCGGCCGGCGAGGCGGAGGCCGTCGAAGGCCTGGGCGCTGGTGACCTCGTGCACGAGATGGAGGTCGATGTAGAGGAGGTCGGGGGTGCCGTCCTCCCCCGCGGCGACCAGGTGGTCGGCCCACACCTTCTCGGCCAGGGTCTTCGCAGTCCGCACGCGGCTCTCCTCATGGCAGGGGCGCGAGGGTGCCCTCGCGCATCATGGGAGTCTAACGCCGGGTGCCCGCGGCTATTCCTCAGGTGCGGGGCGCGCCCGCGGACGCGTCGGCCTCCGGCTGCTCGTCGGACGCCGCCTCGATCACGACGACCGTGACGTTGTCCCGGCCCCCGGACGCCAGGGCCTGCGCCACCAGCGCATCGGCGGCGCGGTCCACGCCGCCGCCGTCCTCGTGCGCGAGGCGCAGGACCGCGTCGATGGCGTCGTCGTCGAGCTCCTTGGTGAGCCCGTCCGAGCAGATGAGGAAGACCTGGTGCGCGGCGACCGGCAGCAGCCACTCGTCCGCGGCGACCTCGTCGTGCGAGCCCACGGCCCGCGTGATGAGGTTCCGCACCGGGCTGCGCTCGGCCTCCGCGCGCGTCATGCGCCCCTGGTCGACGAGCTCCTGCACGGCGGAGTGGTCGACGGTGACCTGCTGCAGGCGCCCGTCCGTCCACGCGTAGACGCGCGAGTCGCCGACGTTGAAGACCATCCAGAGGGGCTCGCCGTCATCGGCGCGCACGAGGGCGATGCCGGCGAGCGTGGTGCCCGCCACCGTGCCCGGCGGGTCGTCGCCCGTGATGAGGTCGCCGATCGCCTCGTTGGAGGCCTCGACGGCCTCCACGATGAGGTCGCGCGTCACGGGCTGCTCGCCCGTCAGCCCGCCGAAGGTCTCGACGAGCGTGGCGCTCGCCCGGTCGCCGAACGCGTGGCCGCCCATGCCGTCGGCCACGAGCCACACCGGCGGATCCGCCAGCAGGCCGTCCTCGTTGACGGCGCGGACGCTGCCCACGTCGGTGCGGGCGGCCCAGGAGACGTCGATCCTGCGGCCGCCGATCGCGATGCTGCGGGCGTCGGTCACCGGTCGGACCGGTCGTCGTCGGCGCGATCGACCGGCGCGGCACCGGCGTCGGGGCCGGTGACGGGCGTGCCGTCGGCGCGCATCCTGATGAGGCTCGCGACCGTCGCGACGAGCATGGAGGCGAGGATCACCACGAGGCTCACCACGGTCGGGATCTCGGGCGCCCACTCGATCCCCCGGCCGCCGTTGACGAACGGCAGGGTGTTCTCGTGCATCGCGTGCAGCACGAGCTTGACGCCGATGAAGAAGAGGATGAACGCGATCCCGTACTTGAGGTACACGAGCCGGTCGAGCAGCCCGCCGAGCAGGAAGTAGAGCTGGCGGAGGCCCATGAGGGCGAAGATGTTCGCGGTGAACACGATGAACGGCGACTCCGTGATGCCGAAGATGGCCGGGATCGAGTCGAGCGCGAAGATCAGGTCCGTCGTGCCGATCGAGACGAACACGATCACCATCGGCGTGAGCACCTTGCGGCCGTCGACGACGGTGCGCACCTTGGAGCCGTCGAAGTCGGGCGCGATCTTCAGACGTCGGCGGAGGAAGCGGATGAACAGCGAGTCCTCGCTGTCCTCGTCCTCGTCGCCGACGGCCTGCTTCACAGCCGTGTAGAGCAGGAACGCGCCGAAGATGTAGAAGATCCAGCTGTAGCTCTCGATGAGCTCGGCGCCCAGCAGGATGAAGACGCCGCGCAGCACGAGCGCGATGATGATGCCCACCATCAGCACCTCCTGCTGGTACTTCCGGGGCACGCTGAACCGCCCCATGATGATGACGAAGACGAAGAGGTTGTCGATGCTGAGGCTGTACTCGGTGAGCCAGCCCGCCACGAACTGGCCCGCGTGCTCGGGTCCGCCGACGACGAGCATGATGACCGCGAACACGAGCGCGAGCCCCACGTAGAACGCGACCCAGAGGGCCGACTCCTTCGTGGACGGCACGTGCGGGCGCCGGTACACGATGAGCAGGTCGGCGACGAGGACGACGACCAGGATCGTCAGCGAGACGATCTCGAACAGGGGCGGGAGGACCAGGGGCACGCGGACGCCTTCTTCAGCGGGAGGGAGGGGGAGGCGGCACGAGGACGCCTCGACGAAACTACAGGTCGCCCGACGGGTTGTTCACAATTCCCTCATGCGGGGCATCCGGCCAGCGGCCCCGCACTACGTTGATGGACCATGACACGAGACGCACGCCCCATGGCCGTCCTGGCGAACGAGCTCGATGCCCGCGACCGCGCCGACGACGCCGCCACCCCGAGGCGCCGGGGGCCGCGCACCTCCGGCGACGCGCGCGCCAGCATCATCGACGCGGCCCGCATGCTGTTCATCGAGTCGGGCGCCGACCGCGTCAGCGCCCGCCGCATCGCCGCCACGGCCGGCGTCGACCCCAGCCTCGTCCGCTACTACTTCGGCTCGCTGGAGGCGCTCCTCGAGGAGGCGCTGCGCCCCTCGGACGACCTGGTCGCCCCGTACCTCCGCCTCCGCGAGCTGCCCGTCGAGGAGCGCGGCGCCGCCCTCGTCGACGCGGCTCTGCACACGTGGGAGCACCCGGTGGGGTCCACGATCATGCGCTGGGTCACCGTCACCTCGGACCACGACAGCGGCGCGTACCGCCGCTTCGTCGAGGCCGCCCCGCAGCACTGGACCAACGCGCTGCCCGAGGGCACGCCCCCCGAGGAGGCGGACATCCGCAACTCCCTTGTCGGCGCGGCGCTCGGCGGCATCGCCATCACGCGCTACATCTGGCGCAGCGAGCCCATCGCGAGCATGCCCCGCGAGATGGTCGTCGCCCTGCACGGACCCGTCGTGCAGGGGTTCCTGACGGGGCCCCTCCCGGACCTGCCGGCCGCCGACGCCACGCAGCCCGCCGCCTGACCGGACGGGCCGAGGCGGCCCGGGACCGGCGCTGCGGTTCAGGGGCGGTCGGTCAGCTCCTCGCGCACGGCCAGCGGCTTCCGCACGAGCTTGTGCGGGGCGGCCTGCGCGACGGGCTTGAGGGTGAGCAGGTCGACGTTCACGTGCGGCGGCAGCTCCACCGCGTGGACGATGGCCTCGGCCACGTCCTCCGCCGTGAGCGGGCCGGGCACGCCGTCGTAGACGGCGTCGGCCCGGGCCCGGTCCCCGCCGAAGCGCACGAGGGAGAACTCCTCGGTGCGCACCTGGCCGGGCGCGATCTCGATCACGCGGATCGGCTCGCCCGCGAGCTCCAGGCGCAGCACGCCGAGCATCGCGTGCACCGCGGCCTTCGCGGCGTTGTACCCGCCGCCGCCCTCGTAGGGAACGTGCGCGGCGATCGAGCTGACCGTCACCACGTCGGCGCTGCCGCCCGCCGGCACGCCCGCGCGCAGCAGCGGCAGCAGCGCGCTCGTCACACGCTGCACGGCGAGCACGTTGATCTCGTACATCCAGGCCCAGTCCGCGGCGGATCCGCCCTCGACCGAGTCGGTGCCGACCGCTCCCCCGGCGTTGTTGACGAGCGCGTGCACGTCCCCCGTCTCGCGGAGGTGGTCGCGCAGGGAGTCGACGTCGGCCTGCACGGTGAGGTCGGCGACCGCGTAGGAGGCGCCGGTCTCCTCGGCGAGCGCCCGCAGGCGGTCCTCGCGGCGGGCGACGCCGACGACGTCCCATCCGCGGCTCCGGAACAGGCGGACGGTGGCGGCGCCGATGCCCGAGCTCGCACCCGTGACGACGACCCTCTTGGCTGTGGACATGACCCCAGCGTAGGGAACGCGCGGACCCGGAGGGTTACGCCCCGCGACGCCTCGCGTTGACCCGGCCGCGACGCCCTTCCTAGTGTCGGCGTGCGCCCGACCGCGGCGCGCACCGACAGGGGAAGGACGGGCCCGACATGAGCGACCACGACGAGGACCGAGCGGCCGGCTGGCGCTTCGAGACGCAGCAGATCCACGCGGGGGCGGCGCCGGATCCGGTCACGCACGCACGCGCCACGCCGATCTACCAGACCACGTCCTACGTGTTCGACGACGCGCAGCACGCGCAGGACCTCTTCGCGCTGGCGCAGCCCGGGAACATCTACACGCGCATCATGAACCCGACGCAGGCCGTGGTCGAGGAGCGCGTCGCCGCCCTCGAGGGCGGCACGGCGGCGCTCCTGGTGGCGTCCGGGCAGTCGGCGTCGACGTTCGCGGTGCTCAACATCGCCGAGGCGGGCGACCACATCGTCTCCAGCTCCTCCATCTACGGCGGCACCTACAACCTCTTCAAGTACACGCTCGCGAAGCTCGGGATCGAGACGACGTTCGTCGAGGACCAGGACGACCCCGAGGCTTGGTCACGCGCGGTGCGGCCGAACACCAAGCTCTTCTTCGCGGAGACCATCGGCAACCCGCGCATCAACATCCTCGACATCCGGAGCGTCGCCGACCGGGCGCACGAGGCCGGCGTCCCGCTCATCGTGGACAACACGATCGCGACGCCCTACCTCATCCGCCCGTTCGAGCACGGCGCGGACGTCGTGGTGCACTCGGCGACCAAGTTCCTCGGCGGCCACGGCACCGTGATCGGCGGCCTCGTCGTGGACGGCGGGCGCTTCCCGTGGTCCGAGCACGCGGAGCGCTTCCCGGGGCTCACGACGCCCGACGCCTCCTACCACGGCGTCACGTACGCGGACGCCGTGGGCGACGGGATCGCCTACGTCACCAAGGCGCGCGTGCAGCTGCTCCGCGACCTGGGCGCCTCGATCGCGCCGGCGAGCGCCTGGCAGCTCATCCAGGGCGTCGAGACCCTGAGCCTGCGGATCGAGCGGCACGTGCAGAACGCCCAGGCCGTCGCGGAGTGGCTCGAGGCGCACGAGGACGTCGCGGCGGTGTACTACGCCGGCCTGCCGTCGAGCCCGTGGCGGGCGGCGGCCGACCGCTACGCCCCGCGCGGCGTCGGCGCCGTGCTCTCGTTCGAGCTCAAGGGCGGCGTGGACGCCGGGCGTGCGCTCGTGGACTCGCTTCAGCTGTTCAGCCACCTGGCGAACATCGGCGACGTGCGGAGCCTCGTGATCCACCCCGCGTCGACCACGCACGCCCAGCTGACGCCCGAGCAGCAGCTCACCGCCGGCGTCACCCCGGGGCTGGTGCGGCTGTCCGTCGGGCTCGAGAGCATCGACGACATCCTCGACGACCTCGGGAGCGGCCTGCGGGCGGCGCGGGCCGTCAAGGAGGCCGCGATCGGAGCGGCGTCCGCGGACGCCGCGGCGCACGGGGCGTAACACTCCGCGCGCGCGTCGCCCGCGGTGCTTCACTGGTCGGGATGGACTGGCAGACACCCGAGGACACCGTCCCGTCGAGCCTGGTGACGGACGCGCAGATCCGCTCCCTGATCGGCCGGCCGCCCGCATCCGGGGCGTGGCGCGAGGGCGACCCCGTCGCCGACCGGCTCTTCGCGTCGATCGGCGACGTGGAGCTCGAGGTGGGCGGGCGGGTGCCCTCCGTCCGCGTCGCGTACGAGACCTTCGGCGAGCGGGACGCGGACGGGCGGAACGCCGTCCTCGTCCTCCACGCGCTCACGGGGGACAGCCACCTGCGCGGTCCCGCCGGCCCCGGGCAGCCGACCGGCGGGTGGTGGTCCGGCATCGTCGGGCCCGGGCTCGCGATCGACACCGACCGCTGGTTCGTCGTCGCCCCCAACATGCTCGGGGGCTGCCAGGGCACGACGGGTCCGGCCTCGCTCGCGCCCGACGGCGCGGAGTGGGGCGACCGGTTCCCCTTCATCACCATCCGCGACCAGGTCGCCGTGCAGGCGGCGTTGGCGGACGCGCTCGGGATCGACGTGTGGGCGGCGGTCGTCGGCGGGTCCATGGGCGGCATGCAGGCGCTCGAGTGGGGGGTCGGCCACCCCGACCGGATGCGGCGGCTCGCGGTGCTCGCGGCCCCGGCCCTCGCGAGCGCCGACCAGATCGCGCTCAACTCCGTCCAAGCCGAGGCGATCCGGATGGATCCCGCCTACCGGGACGGCGACTACTTCGACGCGGCCGACGGCGACGGGCCACACCGCGGACTCGCCCTCGCCCGCCGCATGGCGCTCCTCAACTACCGGAGCCCCGACGAGCTCAACCAGCGCTTCGCGCGGTCGTGGCAGAGCGGCATCAGCCCCCTGGGCGATGCCGGACGGTACGCGGTCGAGTCGTACCTCGACTTCCACGGCAACAAGTTCACGCGACGCTTCGACGCGACGAGCTACATCCGCCTCATCGACGCCATGAGCTCGCACGACGTCGGCCGGGGACGAGACGGCATCCCTGCCGCGCTCGCCCGGGTCCGCGCCGCCACGCTCGTGCTCGGGATCGACAGCGACCGGCTCTTCCCCGTGGACGACCAGCGGCTCATCGCCCGACACGTCCCGGGCTCGATCGACGGCGGCGAGGTGGTGGTGATCTCCTCCGACTACGGGCACGACGGCTTCCTCATCGAGGGTGAGGCCGTGGGCCGAGAGCTCGCCCGGCTCCTGGCTACGGAGGCCTAGGAGCAGCGCCCCAGTCCGGGGGTGAGTTCGGCGTGCGCCGTCGCCGCGCGACATCATGCGTTCCTATGCTTCCCCTGGGAGCACGCCGCCGCCTCCGGGCGCCGGCGCACGAGGGGAGCACCGATGAGCCGACGGCCGCCGCACGCGACGGGTCAGGGCCACCGGGTCCGCGTGGCCCTCGTGGACGACCACGTCCTGCTGCTCGACGGGCTGAGCGCGCGCCTGTCCCGGCCGCGCACGGGGGTCGACGTCGTGGCGACGTCGCCCACCTGGAGCGGGCTGATCCGCGACGAGCGCTTCCCCGACGCCTTCGACGTCGTGGTCCTCGACCTCGCCCTCCGGGACGACGTGCCGGTGGCGCAGAAGATCCGCACGCTCACGGGCGCCGGCCTCAGCTCCGTGCTGCTCAGCACGCATGCCGACGCGTCGACCATCCACGGGGCCATGCGGGCGGGCGCCGCAGCCGTCGTGCCCAAGGCCGAGTCGTCGGAGGAGCTGATCGCGACCATCCACGCGGCCGCAGACGGCACGCCGCGCCAGACCACGCTCGTGCAGCGCGCGATGCAGGACTTCCACGCCGCGGAGGACCCGCGCCTCGGCCAGCAGGAGCAGCGCGCGCTCGTGCTCTACGCGGGCGGGCGCTCGATCCGCGACGTCGCGGAGGCGATGAGCACGACCGAGGAGACCGTCAAGTCGTACATCAAGCGCGGCCGCCGGAAGTACCTGCACGCGGGCACCGACCTCGGCACCAAGGTGCTGCTGCGCCGTCACGCCATCCGCCACGGCTGGATCTCCCCGGAGTAGCCGGATCCGCGTGGTCGCCCGAGGCCGGCGGGCCACCGAGGGTAGGGCATGTGGATGATCAGCGCGCGCGAGACCCGGACGTGACAAGTGCTTCGTGCACGCGCCTAGGATCGAGGCACACCCAGCGCGCGCCTCCGGCGGCGTCGCACTCCGAGCGGGGACCCGATGGATCGCATGAAGCGCGAGCGCGAGCGCCTGCTGCAGAGGACGGCGCGCGTCTACGGCCTGTGCTTCACGGCCGTCGCCGCCGCCTGCATCCTGCTGCCGGGCGAGCTGTCGCTGCCCGTCGAGGCCGCGAGCCTCGCCCTCCTGGCCGTCCTCGCCCTCGCGCAGTGGCGCCTCGGCGTCGACGCGGGCCGCCGGTGGATGGTGGCGGTCGTGGTCGCGGGCATCGCCGCGATGGTCGTCGCGCAGCTCGGCGGACGGAGCGCCTCGTCGCTCACCGCGCTCACCCACGTCTCCGCCGGTTCTGTCGGCTCCCTCGCCCTCCTCGAGACCATGAAGCGCGGGCGGCTCCGCATCGTCGTGGCCGCGTTCGCCCTCACCAGCACCGCGGCCGTCGGCTCGTCCTGGGGCACCCCGGCGTTCCCGTACGTCGTCCTCGTGCACGTGTTCGGCTGGCTGCTCGTCGCGATCCTCGGCTACTGGCTCAGCGTGGCGATCCGTCGGGTCGGCCGGCGCATCACCGACGTCGGCCGCGCCCACCGGGCCGAGCGGTTGGCCAGCGAGCTCGAGGCCCAGCGCCGCCAGGGCGCGCGCCTGCTGCACGACACCGTGCTCGCGACCCTCACGCTCCTCGCCCACTCGGGCGTCGGCGTCACCCCGCAGGCCATGCGCCAGCAGGCGGCGGACGACGCGCGGCTCCTCCGGCAGCTCCGGCTGGGCGCCAATCCGACGCCGCAGGCCTCCGGCGGCTACACGCTGGAGCCCGTGGAGCAGTCGGTGCTCGGGAACACGCTCGAGTCGGTCAAGCAGCGGTTCGGCCGGATGGGCCTCGAGGTCAGCTGGCACGGGACCGGCCAGGTGCTGCTGCCGAGCGACATCCTCGACGCCTTCCTGCTCTCCCTCGCCGAGTGCCTGGAGAACGTCCGCCGGCACGCGGGCGTCACCGAGGCGCACGTGACCATCACCGACGACGACACGACCGTGCGGGCCATGGTCACCGACGCGGGCGTGGGCTTCGACCTCTCGCACGTGGATCCGGCGAAGCTCGGCTTCAAGGAGTCCGTCGTCGCGCGGCTCAAGGACGTCGGCGGGAACGCGCGGCTGTTCTCGTCGCCCGGATCCGGCACGACCGTCGTGCTGGAGGTGCCCAGGTGAGCCGCACCGACCGGTCCGCGCCGGCCCGCACCAGCCGCCGCATCCGGCTGCCGGAGGGGACGCCGGCGCAGCCCACGTCCATCGGCCTCGGCTACCTGGGAGCGGGGTCCGCGGTCGTGTGCGCCATCGCGCTGGGCTACGGGCTCGTGCGGTTCGCGCTCGAGTACCGCACGCTCCCGGCGCCGGGCCTCGCCGCGACGGCCTGGATCCTCCTGGTCGCGCTCCTCGTCGCGTCCGTCGTCGCCGTGCGGGCGCTCCGCGACAGGATGCCCGGCCCGCTCATGGCCGTCTTCGTCGCCGGGCTCGGCATCGTCGTCGCCCTCGACCTGGTGGCCGTGTGGCCCCTGGGCGACGTGATGCAGCACGCCACCGCGGGCGTCGCGGCCGGCGCGGCCCTGCTCACGACCGTGACCTACCGCCCGGCCCGGGAGGTCCTCGTGGTCGACGCGGCCCTCGGTGCCGTGCTCCTCCTCGTCTTCCTGGTGTCGGATCCCGTGCGGCCCGGTGATCTCGCGCCCGAGATCTCGGCCATCGCCCGGGCCGTGGTCCCCGCCGCGTTCGGCGTCGCCGTCGTCCGCGGCTTCCGTCGCGTCGTGGAGATGGAGCTCGACCGCGTGCTCGTGCAGAGCACCGTCTCCGCGCCGCGCTACGCGGTGGGCATGCTCGCGTCCGAGGAGCTCGCGCGACTGGACCTCGCCGCCGAGCAGCTGCTCGAGGGCGTGGCGACGGGCGACGAGCCGCTGCCCCTGTCGCCGCTGGCCGCGTCGACCGCCGCCTCGCTCGCCACCGAGCTGCGCCTGCACCTCATCGAGGGGCGCCGCGAGACGTGGCTGCACCACGCGATCACGGAGTCGGAGTTCCTCGGACCGGACGTGACCCTCAGCGACCCGAACGCGCTCGCGGGCCTCCTCGACCGCCGCCAGCGCGACGGCCTCCTCTCCGCCGTGTGGCTCCTGCTCACCTCGACGGAGCGGCGCAACGGCGTGCCCGGCGTCTCGGTGCAGCTCGCGCTCGGGCCCCTGCGCGGTCGGCCAGCGGGCGAGCAGCCGGTGCCGCTGCGCCGCGCGATCGTGCCGATCGCCATCACGACCACGGGTCTCCCCCGGACCCGACTCGATCCCTCGACGTGGGATGCTATCGACAAGGTCGGCGCGCACACGGACACCACCCGCGGTGCGAGCCTCCTCATCACGATCGACTGCGTCGTGGACGACCCCGCCGACCGGTGAGGGCCCCGCACAAGGACCGGAGAGCACGTGCCAGCTGAGAACCGACCGATCACCCTCGCCATCGTGGACGACCACAAGATGCTGCTCGGGGCGCTGACCGAGTGGATCCGCAACGCCGCCTCCGACATCGAGATGGTCGCCGCCGTGTCCACCTGGCCGGAGCTGCTCACCCACCCGCGCTTCCCCGTCGACGTGGTCCTCCTCGACCTCGACCTCAAGGACAACCTGCCCATCTCGCTCAAGCTCTCGATGCTGAAGACCACGGGCGTGCCCACCGTGCTCATGAGCACGTACTCGGAGCCCAACGTGGTGCGCGAGGCGCTCGCGTCGGGTGCGCTCGGCTACCTCGTGAAGAGCGAGGACGCGAGCATGATCGTCGACGCCATCCGCCTCGCGGCCGACGGGCAGTCCTACATCTCGAGCGAGCTCGACCTCGCGATCAACAGCACCGACGTGGGCGGCGTGCCCAAGCTCAGCGCGCAGGAGCGCCGGGTCATGGCCCTCTACGGCGGCGGCGAGCCGGTCAAGTCGGTGGCCTACAGCCTGGGCATCTCCGAGGAGACGGCGAAGTCGTACCTCAAGCGGATCCGCGAGAAGTACCGCGTCGCGGGCTTCGACGTGGGCACGAAGGTGGCCCTGCGGAAGCGCGCCATCCAGGACGGCATCCTGCTCCAGGGCGAGTAGCCCGGGCGCCGGGCCCCGGAGGCGCGGTCAGCCCCCGATGCCGATGGGCTGGGTCGAGGGACGCGACCCGTCGACCGGCCCGCGCGCCCCGCGACGCCGGCGGTCGAGCCCGAAGCTCGCCAGCGCGATGCCGAGGCCCGCGACGCTCAGCCCGACGCCCACCAGCGCCGGCGAGGTGTAGCCGAGGCCGGCCCCCACCGTCACGCCGCCGAGCGCCGCGCCGACGGCGTTCCCCGTGTTGAGCGCGGAGTGGTTCAGCGCCGCGGCGATGGACTGCGAGTCGTGCGCCACGTCCATCAGCCGGATCTGGATCCCGGGCGACAGCGCCGCGGCCGACCCGCCGATGAGGAACAGGAACGCGAAGAGCCCGACCGGGTTCGAGGCGGTGAGCACCAGCCCCACGAGCGAGGCGATCAGCAGGCCGAACAGCGACAGCAGCGACGCCCGGACGTCGCGATCCGCCCACCAGCCGCCGACGAGGTTGCCCGTCGTCATGCCGAGCCCCACCACCACCAGCGCGAGCGGCACCGACCACTCCGGCAGGCCGGTCACCTCGGTGACCATGGGCGACACGAAGGTGTAGACGGCGAAGAACCCGCCGAAGCCGATGGCGCCGATGAGGAGCGCGAGCCACACCTGCATGCGGGTGAAGGCGCGCAGCTCCCGGCGGAGCGTGGCATCCGGGTTGCCGTCCTGCGCGGGCACGGCGAGGAAGACGGCGAGGAAGGTGGCGGCGAAGATCGCGGCGACCACGAGGTACGCGATGCGCCACGTGGCGTTCTGCCCGATCCAGGTGACGATGGGCACCCCGATGACGTTCGCGATGGTGAGCCCGGCCAGGACGAACGCGACGCCGCGGGCCCGCTTGCCCTCCCCCATCAGCTGCGCGGCCACGAGCGACGCGATGCCGAAGTACGCGCCGTGCGGCAGGCCCGCGATGAAGCGGGCGAGGACCACGAGGCCGAAGCTCGGCAGGATCGCGCTGAGGACCGTACCCAGCGTGAACGCGAGCAGCAGCCAGAGGAGGAGCTTCCGCCGCGGCGCACGGGCCGACGCGGCGGCGATGGTCGGCGCTCCCACGACCACCCCGAGGGCGTAGGCGCTGATGAGCGTGCCGGCCTGCGCGTTCGCGGCCTCCGTGGAGCGCGCGGCCACCTCCGGCAGCAGGTCGGCGGCGAGCTGCGGCAGCAGCCCCATCGCGACGAACTCGGTGGTCCCGATGGCGAACCCGCCCATCGCGAGGGCGAGCAGGGCGATGCGGACGCGGGCCGGCGACAGCGTCGCCCGCCCGGAGGTGGGGGGATTCACCCGACGAGCCTAACGGCGGCTCCGACGACGGAGGCGACCGCCCGGCGCGTCAGGCCCCGGTGCCGCGGGCCTCGAGCGCGGACTCGAGCCGCTCCAGCTTGCCCGTCAGCTCGCCCGCGTAGCCGGGCCGGATGTCCGCCTTGAGCACGAGCGAGACGCGCGTCCCGAAGGGCGCGACGGCCTCGGTGGCTCGCCTGACGACGTCGAAGCACTCGTCCCACTCGCCCTCGATCGTGGTGAACATCGAGTCGGTGCGGTTCGGCAGCCCGGAGGCGCGGATCACCTCGACGGCGGCGGCCACGGCGTCGTGGACGGACGCGTCGGGCGCGTCGCCCCCGCTGGGAGCGACGGAGAAGGCGACGAGCATGGGGACCCCCGGGGATCGACGGGCGGCGGTGCTCCGGGCGGGCGCCCGGCCGGCGGCCGGCTGTGCGCCCAGGCTACCGAGCGCGCGGCTCCTGTGGACGGTCGCCGACGCGCGTCCGCGCCTGCCGCGACACTCGTCGAGTACTTGAGAGTTCACATACCGGGCGATCCCGTGCGGCCGCCCGCATCGCACCAGGAGGAGCACGCCATGGAGAAGAAGACGAAGATCATCATCGGGGTGGCGGGCGGCGCGATCGTCGTCGTCGGCGCGTTCGCGGCGTTCGGCGGCCCCCTCTACGCGCAGCTCGCCGGCACGCCCGACGCGCCGCCGTCGCTCTCCGCCAACGCGGCATCCGGCCAGGCGCTCACGAACCTGTCCGGCGACTGGTCCGTGGGCGGCGACTCCTACGCCGGCTACCGGGTGAACGAGGTCCTGAACGGCACGCCCGTCACCGTGAACGGCCGCACGAAGGGCGTCACGGGCGACATCACGGTGACCGGGCAGCAGGTCACCGCCGGCACCATCCAGGTGGACGTGACGACCATGGCGACGGACGCGGCGCCGCGCGATGCGTACTTCCAGGGCGAGGCGATGAAGACGTCGGAGTTCCCGACGGCCACCTTCACGCTCACGCAGCCGATCACGACCGACGGCGTCGAGGCGGGCGTCCCCGCCACGTACGACGTGACCGGCGACCTGACGCTGCACGGTGTCACCAAGCCCGTCACCGCGAAGATGCAGGCCGCCTTCACCGAGGGGTCCGGCCAGATCACGGGCTCCATCCCCATCACGTTCCAGGACTTCGGCGTCCAGGCGCCGAGCCTCGGCTTCGTCACGGTCGAGGACCACGGGTCCGTCGAGTTCTCGCTCGACGTCGCGCCGAAGGCCTAGTCGGAGGCGGATCCCGCCACCAGGTCCCGCACGGCCCTCGGCATCGCCTCGGCGACGTCGAGGGCCGTGATCGGTCCGCCACCGGACGCGCGCTCCCCCGCCCGGCCGTGCAGCCACGCGGCGGCGGCGGCCACCGCGGCGAGCTCGGCGAGCGGATCGGCGGCGTCCGCCACGCGCGTCGACGCCCCGGCCAGCAGGGCCCCGAGCACGCCGCCCAGCACGTCGCCGGACCCCGCCGTCGCGAGCCACGGCGTGCCCGCGCGCACGGCGATGCGCGCCGCCCCGCCGACGACGAGCGTGGTCGCGCCCTTCAGCAGCACGCACACCCCGAGCTCGCGCGCCGCGCGCTCGGCCCACGCGGGCGCGTCCGCGGCGATGTCCTCGGCCGACGCGCGGATGCCCGCCCCCGCCAGCAGCCGCGACAGCTCGCGGAAGTGCGGGGTCACGACGACCGGACCGGTCGCGCGGTCCACGAGGTCGAGCGCGCCCGCGTCGACGAGCGCCGGCAGGCCCTGCGCGAGCGCCGCTGCGAGCGCCGCGGTCGTCTCGTCGTCCCGATGGGCGGCGTCCATGCCGGATCCCACCAGCCACGCCTGCACGCGGCCGTCGGCCGTGACGACCTCGGGGCGTCGCGCGAGGACCGAGGCGGAGGCGCCCGCGGGGCCGAGGTACCGGATCATGCCGACGCCCGTGCGCGCGGCGGCCTCCACGCCGAGGACCGCGGCGCCCGGGTAGCGGTCGGACCCCGTGCGCACGCCCAGGACGCCGCGCGTGTACTTGTCGTCGTCGTCCCGCGGGAGGCGGATCTCCCGCCGGGTGCGCTCCTCGTCCTGCCGGATCCAGCCCTCGGGCACCTGGTCGTCGCGCGCGTCGCTCATCCCCTCACGATAGGCGGGAGGGAATGCGACGACCGCGCCGGGCCTTGGGTCCATGAGGCCGCCGTCGCCCTCCGCCCGTCCCCGCGCGCCGCGCCTCCCACCCGGATCCGCGCCGCCGCCCGCCTGGAAGGATCCCCATGACCACGTCCCCGCTCTTCGAGCCGATCACCGTCCGCGGCGTCACCGCCCGCAACCGCATCTGGGTCGCGCCCATGTGCCAGTACAGCATCGACGCGCGCGACGGCGTCCCGGGCGCGTGGCACCTCGCGCACCTCGGCTCGTTCGCCCGGGGCGGCGCCGGCCTCGTGATGGCGGAGGCGACGGGCGTCAGCCCCGAGGCGCGCATCACGCCCGAGGACACCGGCATCTGGGACGACACGCAGCGCGACGCGTGGAGGCCAATCGTCGACTTCATCCACGGGATGGGCGCCGTCGCCGCGATCCAGCTCGCGCACGCCGGCCGCAAGGCATCCACGTACTCGTTCTCGGGCCGCGGCACGATGCCCGCCGAGGAGGGCGGCTGGGAGACGGTCGCCCCGTCGGCCGAGCCGTTCCCCGGCTACGGCACGCCCGTCGCGCTCGACGCCGCGGGGATCCGGAAGGTCGTCGACGACTTCGCCGCGGCCGCGCGCCGCTCCGTGGACGCCGGCTTCGACGTGCTCGAGCTCCACGCGGCGCACGGGTACCTCCTGCACCAGTTCCTCTCGCCGCTCAGCAACCACCGCGAGGACGAGTTCGGCGGCAGCCTCGAGAACCGGGCGCGCCTGCTGCTCCAGGTGATCGACGCCGTGCGCGCCGAGGTCCCCGACGCGCCGCTGCTGGTGCGCTTCTCCGCCACCGACTGGGCGGGCGACGCCGGCTGGGACGAGGCGCAGACCGCGACCGTCGCCGGCTGGGCGGCCGAGCACGGAGCGGACTTCTTCGACATCTCCACGGGCGGCAACACCACGGGCGTCACCATCCCCGTCGCCCCCGGCTACCAGGTGCCCTTCGCCGAGTACGTGAAGGAGCACGCGAAGGTCGCCCTCAACGCCGTGGGCCTCATCACGGAGCCCGCGCAGGCCGAGGCGGTCGTCGCCGAGGGCCGCGCGGACGCCGTGATGCTCGGCCGCGAGATGCTGCGCGACCCGCACTTCGCGCTCCGCGCCGCGCACGAGCTCGGCGTCGAGATCGACTACTGGCCCAAGCAGTACGACCGCGCCCGCTGGGCGGCCTGACCTCCCCGCGCCGACCACGACGGCCCGGCACCCGCGAGGGGTGCCGGGCCGTCGTCGTGCACGGGGTCAGACCCGCCGGGTGGCGTCCTGCACCTCGCCGACGAGCTCCTCGATGATGTCCTCGAGGAACAGCACGCCCGTCGTCTCGCCCGCCTCCGTGAAGGCGCGCGCGAGGTGGGCTCCGGACCGGCGCATCATCGCGAGCGCGTCCTCGAGCTCGGTGCCCTCGAAGACGGAGACGAGCTGGCGGATCCGCTTGGCCGGCACCGGGCGGACGAACTCGTCGGCCTCGTCGAGGTCGATCACGTCCTTCAGGTGCAGGTAGCCGGACGGTTCACCGGCCTCGTCCACCAGCACGTAGCGCGAGAAGCCGTGCCGCGCGACGGCGCGCTCCACGTCGGAGGGCGACGCGGTCTCGGGCAGGCTGACGAGCGCGCCGAGCGGGATCGCGATGTCCTCGACCTTCTTGCCCGTGAACTCGAACGCCGCGGTGAGCGCGCCCGTGCGGTCCTCCAGCAGCCCCTCGCGCGTCGACTGGTCGACGATGCCCTGCACCTCGTCCAGCGTGAAGGCGCTCGCGGCCTCGTCCTTCGGCTCCACCCGGAACGCGCGCAGCACGGCGTTCGAGATGGCGTTGAGGGCCACGATGAGCGGCTTCACCACGCGGGCGATGCCCACGAGCGGCGGCGCGAGCAGCAGCGCCGCCCGGTCGGGCACCGAGAACGAGATGTTCTTCGGCACCATCTCGCCGAGCACGACGTGCAGGAACGACACCAGGAGCAGCGCGATGACGAACGCGATCGTCGAGATCGCCTCCTCGGGCAGCCCGGTCGCGTGCAGCGGGATCTCGAGCAGGTGGTGGATCGCCGGCTCGGACACGTTGAGGATCAGCAGCGAGCACACGGTGATGCCGAGCTGCGTCGTCGCGAGCATGAGCGTCGCGTGCTCCATGGCGTAGAGCGTGACGCGCGCGGCGCGGCTGCCCTCCTCCGCCCGCGGCTCGATCTGCGACCGCTTCGCGGAGATGACCGCGAACTCGGCGCCGACGAAGAACGCGTTGACGGCGAGCAGCACGACGAGCGCGATGATCCCCCCGGCGTACTCACCCACGGGACGGCTCCTTCCTGCTGGCGGCGCGATCCGCGACGGCCTGGCGGCCCGCCTCGCGATCGGCCTGGCGGCCCGCCTGCCTGTCGGCCTGGCGCTCGGCGCGGGTGGTGCCCACCGCGGTGGCGACGGGCTCGGGCGACGGGGTGAAGCGGATGCGGTCGATGCGCCGGCCGTCGAGCCGCTCGACCCGGAGGATCCCCGTCTCGAGCTGCAGCTCGTCGCCCACGACGGGCAGGCGGCCGAGCTCGCTCATGACGAAGCCGGCGGCCGTCTCGTAGGGGCCCTCCTCGGGGATCCGGAGCCCGGTGCGCTCGAGGAGCTCGTCGGGCCGCAGCATGCCGGGGAACGTCAGCGAGTCGCGCGAGCGGACGACGCCGGCGCGCGTGCGGTCGTGCTCGTCGGCGAGCTCGCCGACCAGCTCCTCCACCAGGTCCTCGAGCGTCGCGACGCCGGCGGTGCCGCCGTACTCGTCCACCACGACGGCCATCTGGAAGCCGCGGCCGCGCAGCTCGCCGAGCAGGTCGTCGAGCTTCATGGTCTCGGGCACGCGGATCGCCTCGGACTGCAGCGCCGTGACGGGCACCTGGGCCCGCTTCTCCCGCGGCACGGCCACGGCCTGCTTCACGTGCACGAGGCCGATGACGTCGTCCACGCCGTCGTCGGTGACCGGGAAGCGGGAGTAGCCCGTGGTCATGGCCAGCTCGATCACGGTCTGCGCGCTGTCGGTGCGCTCGACCGACTTCACGCGGAGCCGCGGCGTCATGACGTCGGACGCCGTGAGGTCGGCGAAGCGCAGCGTGCGGCTGAGGAGCATCGCCGTGTCGTCCTCGAGGAGGCCGGCGAGCGCCGAGCGCCGCACGAGCGAGGACAGCTCCTCGGCGCTCCGGGCGCCCGACAGCTCCTCCTTCGGCTCGATGCCGACGAGGCGCAGGATGCCGTTCGCGCTGTCGTTGAGCAGCAGCACGGCGGGCTTGAAGACCGTGGTGAACAGGGTCTGGAACGGGATGACGAGCTTGGCCGTCTCGCGCGGCAGGGCCAGGGCGAAGTTCTTGGGCACCAGCTCGCCGATGATCATCGACAGGAGCGTCGCGACGACGAGCGCCACCACGGTCGACACCGGCGGCACGAGCCCCTCGGCGAGGCCCGCGGACGTGAGCGGACCGGCGAGCAGCAGGCTGAGTGCCGGCTCCATCGTGTATCCGGTGAGGAGCGTGGTCAGGGTGATGCCGAGCTGGGCGCTCGAGAGGTGCGTGGAGGTGATTCGGAGGGCGCGGATGGGCGGGCCGAGCCGCTTCTCGCCGCGCTCCTGGCGCTTCTCGAGGTCGGAGCGGTCGAGGTTGACGAGCGCGAACTCGCTGGCCACGAAGAGGCCGGTGCCGAGGGTGAGGAGCAGGCCGACGGCGAGGAGGAGCCATTCATGCACCGGAGCGGCTCCCGGGCACCGGGCGCGCGGCCGGCCTCAGGTCGTGGGCGGCGCGGGGCGGGGGTCTATGAGCAGGAGGGGGGTCGTCCATCGTCCGTCGAGCATACCGGGGCTCACCAGCCGACCGGCAGGGGCTTGCCCTCCTCGTAGCCCGCCGCGGACTGGATCCCGACGGTGGCGCGCTCGGCGAACTCGGCCCGCGTGCGCGCCCCGGCGTAGGTGAACGCGCTGCGGACCCCGGAGGTGATGGTGTCGAGCAGGTCCTCGAGCCCGGGACGGAGCGGGTCGATGCGGATGCGGCTCGTCGAGATCCCCTCCGCGAACAGCGTGCGCCGGGCGAGCTCGAACGCCTCGCGGCGGCCGAAGCGCTCCTGCACGGCGCGGGTGGACGCCATGCCCCAGCTCTCCTTGGCCAGGCCGCCGTCCTCGTCGACGAGCAGGCGGCCGGGCGACTCGACGGTGCCCGCGAACCACGATCCGATCATCACGCTCGCGGCGCCCGCGGCCAACGCGAGGGCAACGTCGCGCGGGTACCGCACGCCCCCGTCCGCCCAGACGAGCGCGCCGGCGGCCCGCGCGGCCTCCGCCGTGTCGAGCACGGCGGAGAACTGCGGGCGGCCGACGGCGGTCATCATGCGCGTGGTGCACATGGCGCCGGGGCCGACGCCGACCTTGACGATGTCCGCTCCCGCCTCGACCAGGTCGCGCGCGCCGCCCGCGGTCACGACGTTGCCGGCGACGAGCGGCACCGCGGGATCGAGCGCCCGCACGGCGCGGACCGCGCGGAGCATCGCCTCCTGGTGCCCGTGGGCGGTGTCGAGCACGATGACGTCCACCCCGGCGGCGAGGAGCGCGCGGGCCCGGCCGACCGGATCGCCGTTGACCCCGACGGCGGCCCCCACGGCGAGGCGGCCGTGTCCGTCGACGGCGGGCGCGTAGACGGTGGAGCGGAGGGCGCTGCGACGGCTCAGCGTGCCGACGAGGCGGCCGTGCGCGAGGACGGGCGCGAAGTCGATGCCGGCCGCGTGCATCAGCTCGAACGCGGCGCGGCCCGTGGGCACGTCGTCGGCGTCCAGGGAGGCGAGCGCGCCGTGCGGGAGGTCGGCGAGGCGCGTGCCGTCCGGGACCCCGGCGAGCTGGGTCCCCTCGAGGCAGCCGACCATCTCCCCGTCGGCGTCCCGCAGCACGATCCCGTGGCCGGCGATGGGCGGCAGCAGCTCCCGCGCCTGCCCGGCCGTCGCGTCCGGCGGCAGCTCGAGCGGCGAGTCGTACGCGACCGGCTGGTCCTTCACCCGGCGGATGGCCGCGTCGAGCTCCTGCGGGCGCAGGTCCTGCGGGAGGATCCCGATGCCGCCGCGCCGCGCGAGCACGGCCGCCAGCCGCGGGCCGGTGACCGAGCCCATGTTGCTGGCGACGACCGGGATGGTGCACGGGGTGCCGTCGCCCGGCGCGAGGTCCACGTCCATGCGGCTGCCGACGTCCGACCGTCCGGGGCTCAGGAACACGTCCGAGTACGTCAGGTCGTGGGCGGGAGCCTCTCCGGTGAACCTCATGCCCCGACGCTAACCCGGGCTCCGCGTCCGCACCAGGGCACCCCTCCGGATGGATCGGGCGCGCGCGACGCGCCGCTCCGCCGACGACCCCTCCGGCCCCACCGGCGGAAGGTTTAGGCTGGGTCATCGTGGACGCGCGGCGAGCGAACGACCGCGCGAGGCAGACGACCAACAGCAAGAGAGCGGGCGATCAACTGTGTCGAGCCAGGTGACTGGTACGGGGACCGATGACGGTTCCACGGGCGACTTCGGAGCCAACGAGTGGCTCGTCGACGAGATGTACGAGAGGTACGTGGTCGACAAGGACGCGGTGGACCGCAGCTGGTGGCCGATCCTGGAGAACTACCACGCGACCGTGATCGAGGGCCGCGAGGCCACGCCCGCGACCGGCGACCAGACCGCCGAGCCGCAGATCCCGGAGTCGGACCAGACGTCCGCGCCCGCCGCGACCAACACGGGCGCCCCGGCCGCGACGCCGTCCCCCGCCTCCGCCGGCCAGCCCGACGCGCAGGCGCAGCAGCCCGCGACCGGGTCCCAGCCCGCGGCGCGCACCACGAGCATCGCGCCCAAGCAGCAGCCGATCCCGGCCCAGGCCCCCGCGAAGGCGCCGGCCAAGAAGGGCGCCGAGCCCACCCCGCCCGGCGAGGACGAGGTGTCCCCGCTCCGCGGCATGGCGAAGAGCCTCGCGACCAACATGGACGCGTCGCTCACCATCCCCACCGCGACGAGCGTGCGCACCATCCCGGCGAAGCTGATGATCGACAACCGCATCGTCATCAACAACCACCTCAAGCGCGCCCGCGGCGGCAAGGTCTCCTTCACGCACCTCATCGGCTGGGCGCTCATCCAGGCGCTCAAGGAGTTCCCGAGCCAGAACGTGCACTACGACGAGGTCGACGGCAAGCCCAGCGTCGTCTCCCCCGCGCACATCAACCTCGGCATCGCCATCGACATGCCGAAGCCCGACGGGACCCGCGCGCTCCTCGTGCCGAGCATCAAGGAAGCCGAGGGCATGACCTTCGGCGAGTTCCTCACCGCCTACGAGGACCTCGTGAAGAAGGCGCGCGGCAACAAGCTCGCCGCGGGCGACTTCGCCGGCACCACCATCTCCCTCACGAACCCCGGCGGCATCGGCACCGTGCACTCGGTCCCCCGCCTCATGAAGGGCCAGGGCGCCATCATCGGCGCCGGCGCGCTGGAGTACCCGGCCGAGTTCCAGGGCGCGAGCCCGAAGACGCTCGTCGAGCTCGGCATCGGCAAGACCATCACGCTCACGAGCACGTACGACCACCGCGTGATCCAGGGCGCGGGCTCCGGCGAGTTCCTGAAGATCGTGCATGAGCGCCTCATCGGCCAGCACGGCTTCTACGAGGACATCTTCGCGGCGCTGCGCATCCCCTACGACCCCATCCAGTGGGCCACGGACATCAACGTCGACCTCTCGGAGCGCGTCTCCAAGACCGGCCGCGTGCAGGAGCTCATCAACGCGTACCGCGTCCGCGGCCACCTCATGGCGGACATCGACCCGCTCGAGTACCAGCAGCGCACGCACCCCGACCTCGAGATCACGAACCACGGCCTCACCTTCTGGGACCTCGACCGGGAGTTCGTCACGGGCGGGTTCGGCGGACGCCGGCAGGCGCTCCTGCGCGACATCCTCGGCATCCTGCGCGACTCGTACTGCCGCACCATCGGCATCGAGTACATGCACATCCAGCAGCCGGACGAGCGCGAGTGGATCCAGGGCAAGGTCGAGCAGCCCTACGCGAAGCCCACGCACGACGAGCAGATGCGCATCCTCTCCAAGCTCAACGAGTCGGAGGCCTTCGAGACGTTCCTGCAGACCAAGTACGTCGGGCAGAAGCGCTTCTCCCTCGAGGGCGGCGAGTCCACCATCTCGCTGCTCGACACGCTCCTCCAGGGCGCGGCCGACCACGGCCTCGATGAGGTCGCCATAGGCATGGCCCACCGCGGCCGCCTCAACGTCCTCACCAACATCGCCGGCAAGAGCTACGGCCAGATCTTCCGCGAGTTCGAGGGCACGCAGGACCCGCGCACGGTGCAGGGGTCCGGCGACGTCAAGTACCACCTCGGCACCGAGGGCACCTTCCGCGGCGTCCACGGCGAGGAGATGCCGGTGTACCTCGCGGCGAACCCGTCGCACCTCGAGGCCGTGAACGGCGTGCTCGAGGGCATCGTCCGCGCGAAGCAGGACCGGAAGCCCATCGGCTCGTTCTCGGTGCTGCCGATCCTCGTGCACGGCGACGCGTCCATGGCCGGTCAGGGCGTCGTGTTCGAGACGCTGCAGCTGTCGCAGCTGCGGGCGTACCGCACGGGCGGCACGGTCCACATCGTGATCAACAACCAGGTCGGCTTCACGACGCCGCCGTCGGAGTCCCGCTCGTCGGTGTACTCGACCGACGTGGCCAAGAGCATCCAGGCCCCGATCTTCCACGTGAACGGCGACGACCCGGAGGCCGTGGCCCGCGTCGCGCACCTCGCGTTCGAGTTCCGCCAGGAGTTCAAGAAGGACGTCGTCATCGACCTCGTCTGCTACCGCCGTCGCGGCCACAACGAGGGCGACGACCCGTCCATGACGCAGCCCCTCATGTACAACCTCATCGAGGCCAAGCGCTCGGTGCGGAAGCTGTACACGGAGGCGCTCGTCGGCCGCGGCGACATCACGCAGGACGAGTACGACGCGGCGCAGAAGGACTTCCAGGACCGCCTGGAGCGCGCCTTCGCCGAGACGCACGCCGCGCAGACCTCGTCGATCCCCGTCCAGACGGACGACGTGGGCGCGGTCTCCGATCTCGAGCGTCCCGACTCCCAGCAGGACGACGGCCACGGCGAGCCCGAGACCACGGGCGTCTCGGAGTCGGTCGTGCACGCCGTCGGCGACGCGCACGACAACCCGCCGCAGGGCTTCTCCGTGCACCCGAAGCTGCAGGCGCTCATGCGCAAGCGCCTCGAGATGAGCCGCAGCGGATCCATCGACTGGGCCTTCGGCGAGCTCCTCGCCATCGGCTCGCTGCTGCTGGAGAACACGCCCGTCCGCCTCGCCGGGCAGGACTCCCGCCGCGGCACGTTCGTCCAGCGCCACGCGGTGCTGCACGATCGCGACAACGGCCAGGAGTGGCTGCCCCTCGCGAACCTCAGCGACCGCCAGGCGCGGTTCTGGATCTACGACACGCTGCTCAGCGAGTACGCCGCGATGGGCTTCGAGTACGGCTACTCCGTGGAGCGGCCCGACGCCCTCGTGCTGTGGGAGGCCCAGTTCGGCGACTTCGCGAACGGCGCGCAGACCATCATCGACGAGTTCATCTCGTCCGCCGAGCAGAAGTGGGGCCAGCGCTCGAGCGTCGTGCTGCTGCTGCCGCACGGCTACGAGGGCCAGGGGCCGGACCACTCGTCCGCGCGCATCGAGCGCTTCCTCCAGCTCTGCGCGGAGCAGAACATGACGGTCGCGCGCCCCTCGACCCCGGCGTCGTACTTCCACCTGCTGCGTCGCCAGGCGTACTCGCGGCCGCGCCGCCCGCTCGTGGTCTTCACGCCGAAGGCCATGCTGCGGCTGCGCGGTGCGACGAGCGACGTCGAGGCCTTCACCTCGGGCCGCTTCGAGCCGGTGATCGACGACGTGCGCATCGAGGACCGCGGCGCCGTCCGGCGCGTGCTCCTGCACTCGGGGAAGGTCCACTACGACCTGCTCGGCGAGCTGGAGAAGCGCCAGGACACGTCCATCGCCCTCGTGCGCCTGGAGCAGTACTACCCGTTCCCCGAGGAGCAGGTGCGCCGCGTCGTCGAGTCGTACCCGGACGCCGAGGTGGTCTGGGTGCAGGACGAGCCGGAGAACCAGGGTGCCTGGCCGTTCGTCCACGTGGAGCTCAGCCGGGTCCTCCCCGACCGCGCCGTGCGCGTCGTGTCGCGTCCGGCGGCCGCATCGCCCGCCGCCGGCTCGAGCAAGCGCCACGCCACGGAGCAGACCGACCTGATCGCGCGCGCGACCGCGGAGTGATCCACCGGGGCGCATGCCCTGGGACGACGAGAGGCCCGATCCCCCTGGGATCGGGCCTCTCCTCGTCGATGGTCCGTGGCGGGCGCGAGCCCGCGTGGCCGGATCAGCCGAGCTTCGAGTAGCGGATGCCGGACGCGTGATAGCCGCGCCGGGCGTAGAACCGCGTGACGTTGTCGCGCGCGGCGGCGCTGGTGGCGAGGAAGCGCGAGGCGCCGTGCTCGCGCGCCCAGGCCTCGTAGTGGCGGATGAGGTCGGAGCCGATGCCGCCGGCCTGCCGCCCCTCGCGGACCACCAGGATGATGAGCTGCGCGATCGGCTCGTCGTCGGCGAGGCCCCACATGAGGTGGCCGCCCGCGAGACCGGCGATCTCGCCGGCGTCGTCCCGGACGACCCAGGTCTCGTGGCCCGCCGCCGCGGTCATGCGCGACAGGCGGGCTGCCACCCGCTCCTCGTCCACCTCGTAGTCGAGCAGCCGCAGAAGCTCGACGATGACGGTCAGGTCGGAGGGGGACGGCATCCCGAGGGACTGGATCGCGTTGGTCACATGCCGAGATTACCGGCCGCGCGCGACCGCTCCGGTCAGTGGGTCGCCTGGATCGCGCGCAGCTTCTCCATCACCTGCGTGCGGAGGTCCTCCGGGGCCGCCTCGGTGCAGGCGCGGCGCACGGTGTCGCGCAGGACGACGCCCACGCGGTGCTCGCGCGCGCAGTCGGCGCAGTTCGCCATGTGCTCGCGGATGTCCGCGGCGTCCGCCTTGTCGAGCTCGTGGTGCAGGTACTCCTCGAGATCCTTCTTGGCCTTGTCGCAGCCGCAGTCGCTCATTTGGTCGCTCCAGTGAGGTGCGCGGTGGAGATGCCCCGCTCGCGCGCGTAGTCGGAAAGGAGGCCCCGCAGCATCCGGCGGCCGCGGTGCAGGCGGCTCATGACGGTGCCCACGGGGGTCTTCATGATGTCGGCGATCTCCTGGTAGGAGAAGCCCTCGACGTCCGCGAAGTAGACCGCCATGCGGAAGTCCTCCGGGATGGACTGCAGCGCGTCCTTGACGGTGCTGTCCGGGAGGTGGTCGATGGCCTCCGCCTCGGCGGAGCGCGTGGTGGTGGCGGTGGCGGAGGTGGCCCCGCCCAGCTGCCAGTCCTCGAGCTCGTCGATGGTGCCGCTGTAGGGATCCCGCTGCTTCTTGCGGTAGTTGTTGATGAAGGTGTTCGTGAGGATCCGGTACAGCCAGGCCTTGAGGTTCGTGCCCTGCTTGAACTGGTGGAAGGCGGTGTAGGCCTTCACGAACGTCTCCTGCACGAGGTCCTGCGCGTCGGCGGGATTGCGCGTCATTCGGAGGCCCGCGGCGTACAGCTGGTCGATGAACGGGAGCGCCTGCTCCTCGAAGAGCTCGCGATTGTCGCCGGGCTGGGCCGCGCGCGGCTCCTCCGCCTCGGCCCGCTCGGCCTCCTGCTGGTCGGCCGCCTCCTCGGTGGAGTGCACGACGGCCTCCACGAGCTCGGCGGGCGCGGTCGATGCGGCGGGCGCGACGCCCTCCGCGGTCTCGGCCGGCGCGTCGTGACTGGTGTTCCTCGAATTGGCCATCAAGGCAGATTCTACGGCGCGCACGAGCTCGGCGGACGGGGCCGCCGGTGCTGTCCTCGTGATCACGGGTGTTCCTTCCCGGCCCGGGATCCGGGCCTGCCGGACGCGTGCCCGGTACTCTGGTGAACCCATGGAGATCTTCAGGTATTCCGGTCCGACCTTCAGCCCGTACGACGACGACCGGACCCACCAGCCGGTCCCCGAGGACGACGGGCCGTGGGCCGCGCCCGTCGCGGACGGCCCGCTCGACGCCATCGTGCCGCTGCCGGGTTCCAAGAGCCTCACGAACCGGGAGCTCGTGCTCTCCGCCCTCGCGGATGCGCCCTCCCTCCTCCGCGCGCCGCTGCACTCGCGGGACACGCGGCTCATGATCGAGGCCCTGCGCGCGCTCGGCGCCGGCATCGAGGAGGTCGAGGGGGACGGCGCGTTCGGACCCGACCTCCGGATCACGCCGGCAGAGCTCGCGGGCGGCGTCACGATCGAGTGCGGCCTCGCCGGCACCGTGATGCGCTTCCTGCCGCCCGTCGCCGCGCTCGCGCTCGGACCCGTCTCGTTCGACGGCGACCCGAGCGCCCGCCGCCGGCCCATGTCGGGCACGATCGAGGCGCTGCGGGCCCTCGGCATCGACGTGAACGACGACGGCCGCCGCGCACTCCCCTTCAGCCTCTACGGCACCGGCGAGGTGCCGGGCGGCGAGATCGGCATCGACGCGTCCGCCTCCAGCCAGTTCGTCTCCGGTCTCCTCCTGGCGGCGCCGCGCTTCACCGACGGCCTGCGGCTCCGGCACACGGGCCGGACGCTGCCGAGCATGCCGCACATCGAGATGACGATCCGCACGCTCGCCGAGCGCGGCGTGGTCGTCGAGAGTCCGGAGCCGGGACTCTGGGTGGTGCCGCCGTCGGCCATCGCCGGCCGCGACGTGTCCATCGAGCCCGACCTGTCCAACGCCGCGCCCTTCCTCGTCGCGGCGCTCGTCGCCGGCGGACGCGTCACGGTCCCCGGCTGGCCCTCGGCAACCACGCAGGTCGGCGCCGACCTCATCGAGCTGCTGCCGCGCTTCGGCGCCACCGTCACGCGCGAGGGCGGCGCGCTCGTCGTCGACGGCGGGCCGGGCCTCGCCGCGGGCGGCAGCATCCCGGGCGTCGACCTCGACCTCAGCCGCGGCGGCGAGCTCGCCCCCGCCCTGGTCGCGCTCGCGGCGCTGGCGGACGGACCCAGCCGGATCACCGGCATCGGCCACCTCCGCGGGCACGAGACCGACCGCCTCGCGGCGCTGGCGGCGGAGATCACCCGGCTCGGCGGATCCGTCACGGAGCTCGAGGACGGCCTCGCCATCGAGCCGGCGCCGCTGCACGGCGGCCTCTGGCACGCGTACGAGGACCACCGCATGGCCACGGCGGGGGCGATCATCGGACTCGCGGTGCCGGGCGTCGAGATCGACGACATCGGCACGACCGCCAAGACGCTCCCCCAGTTCCCCGAGCTGTGGCTCGGCGCGCTGCTCGGCCGCGGCCCGCGCGTGGTCGTCGATCCGCTGGCGCTCGGCGGCATGACCGGCCCGGGCGGCCTCGGCGGGATCCTGTGAGCTGGCTCGCGGATCCCGAGCAGGACGACGGCGTCTGGGACGCCTACGACGAGTCCTCGGTGCGCGTGCGGCCGAACCCCAAGGGCAACAAGCCGCGCAGCAAGCAGCGGCCGGGCCACACGGACGCCGTCGAGGGCCGCGTCCTCACGGTCGACCGCGGCCGCTTCGGGGTGCTCGTGGGCGAGGACACCCCGGACGAGCACACCCTGACCGCCACCCGCGCCCGCGAGCTCGGCAAGAAGGCCGTGGTCACCAACGACCGCGTCGACATCGTGGGCGACACCTCGGGCGACGAGGGCAGCCTGTCGCGCATCGTCCGCATCGCCCCGCGCCGCACGCTGCTGCGCCGCAGCGCCGACGACTCCGACGCCGTCGAGCGCGTCATCGTCGCCAACGCCGACCAGATGCTCATCGTGGTCGCCGCCGCCGAGCCCGAGCCGCGCGCGCGCCTCGTCGACCGCTACCTGGTCGCGGCCTTCGACGCGGGGATCCAGCCCATCCTCTGCATCACGAAGGCCGACGTCGCGGATCCCGCGCCGTTCGCCGCGCACTTCCGGGTGTTGGACGTGCCGATCGTGCTGAGCCGCTCGGACGCCGTGCCGCTCGACGAGCTGCGCGCCCTGATGGCCGACCGCACGACCGTCGCGGTGGGCCACTCCGGCGTCGGCAAGTCCACGCTCGTCAACGCGCTCGTGCCCGACGCCAAGCGCGCCACGGGCGTCGTCAACCAGGTCACCGGGCGCGGGCGGCACACGTCGAGCTCCACGGTCTCGATGCGCGTCGAGACGGGCGACGGCGGCCACGGCTGGATCATCGATACCCCGGGTGTGCGCTCCTTCGGCCTCGGGCACGTGGATCCGGCCAACATCCTCCGCTCGTTCGCGAGCTACGCGCACCTGCCCGAGGGCGAGCCCCCGGGCGGCATCCCGCTCACGGAGGCGCACGACTGGGAGATCGTCGACCGGGTCGAGGCGGGCGAGCTCGGCGACGCGGGGCGCGAGCGCCTCCACTCGCTGCAGCACCTCGTGTCGAACCGGTCGGACGCCGTCAAGGGAGAGTGACCGGGCGGCGCGGGGCCGATCGCTAGGCTCGTCCCCGTGGCCTCCGAACCCCTGCACTCCCTGTCGTCCGACCTGCGGCTCGCGAGGAAGCTGGCCGACATGGCCGACGCCATCTCGCTCGACCGCTTCCGCTCCGCCGACCTCGCCATCGAGACGAAGGCCGACTCCAGCTGGGTCACCGACGCCGACACCTCCGTCGAGCGGGCGATCCGGGCGGGCATCGCCGAGAGCCGGCCCCACGACAGCGTCCTCGGCGAGGAGTACGGCACGTCCGGCTCGTCATCGAGGCAGTGGATCGTCGACCCGATCGACGGCACCTCGAACTTCGCGCGCGGGGTGCCCGTGTGGGGCACCCTCATCGCGCTGGCGGTCGACGGCGTGCCCGTGGTCGGCGTGGTGAGCGCGCCCGCGCTCGGCCGCCGCTGGTGGGGCGCGACCGGGCTCGGCGCCTACGTCGACGACACGCTCGGGCAGGCCACCACCTCCGAGGAGCGGCGCATCCGCGTCTCGGACGTCACCCGGCTCGAGGACGCCTCCATGAGCGTCGCCGGCGTGCAGCGCTGGCGCGACGCCGACCGCCTCGACGAGCTCCTCGACCTCTCGGCCCGGGTCAAGCGCTCCCGCGACTTCGGCGACATGTGGGCCTACATGCTCCTGGCCGAGGGGCTCCTCGACATCGCGGGCGAGCACGACCTCAAGCCCTACGACATGGCCGCGCTCATCCCCGTGATCGAGGAGGCCGGCGGCCGCTTCACCTCCATCGACGGCGAGGCCGGCCCCTGGCACGGGTCCGCGCTCGCGACCAACGGGCACCTGCACGACGCCGTTCTGGCGGTCGTGGCGCGCTGACCGTCGCGAGCCGTCGCCGGACGCGGCCGGCCCGACGCGCTCAGGCGGTCGCGGCCCGCTGACGTCGGCGCCGCTGCCCGAGGTCCACGAGGCCGAGCAGCAGCGCGACCGCCACCAGCGAGATGGTGACGAGGAAGCCGTTGCGGAAGCCGTCGTGGTACACCGCCAGGCTCGCGTCGGATCCGCCGGCCGCCTCCGCGTAGAGCGTGCTGAAGAACGTGGCGGAGGCCGCCGCGACGCCCACGGCCGTGCCGACGCGCTGGCCCACCTGCGCCATGGATCCGGCCACGCCACCCTCGGTGACCGGGATCTCGGCGAGCGTCAGGGTCTGGTTCGGCGAGATGACGAAGCCCGCGCCGACGCCCGCCACGAGCATCGCCGCGGCCATGGCCCACGGGGTGACCTCGCGCGGCGTGAGCACGGCCGCGAGGAGCAGCACGGTGATCCCGACCACGACGACCGCGAGGCCGATGACCACGAGCTGCCGGCCGAGCCGGGACACGAGCCGTCCGCCGATCCACGCCGTCACGGCCGAGGACAGCGCGAACGGGATGCCGACCATGCCGGCGAACACGGGTGCGAGGCCGAGGCCCTGCTGGAGGTAGAGGGTCGTGAGCAGGAACACCGCCGGGATCGCGGCGAAGTACGCCGTCGCGATGAGGATCCCGTTCCGGTACGACGACAGCCGGAACAGCGCGAAGTGCACGACGGGCGACTTGCCCTGCGACGCGTAGCGCCGCTCCCACGCGACGAAGAGCCCGGCGGCCACCGCGGCTACCGCGAGCGCGAGCCAGCGGCGCGGGTCGTCGTCCGGGCCGCCGGTCGTGAGCACGAACGGCAGCATCAGCGAGAAGGTGGCGACGGCGAGAAGCAGGATGCCGACGGGATCCAGCCCGACCTTCCCCTCCGGCCGGGCCTGCCGCTTCGGCAGGAGCTTGAGCGCGAAGAGGATGGCGGCGATGCCGAGCGGGATGTTCATCCAGAAGAGCAGCCGCCAGCCGTCCTCCGGGCCACCGACCTGGATCAACAGGCCGCCCACGGTCGGGCCGAACGCCGTCGCGACGCCCACGACCGCGCCGAACAGGCCGAACGCCCGCGCGCGCTCCTCGCCCTGGAAGAGCTGCTGGATGAGGCCGAGCACCTGCGGCATCTGGATGCCCGCGGCGACGCCCTGCAGGATCCGCGCGACCACGAGCGTGTTCACGTCGGGCGCGAGCGCGCAGAGGAGGCTCGCGAGCGTGAAGGCGCTGAGGCCGATCACGAACATGAGGCGCCGGCTGCGGATGTCGCCGAGCCGCCCGGCCGGCACGAGGGCCAGGCCGAACGCGAGCGCGTAGCCCGCGACGATGAGCTGCAGGTCCGTGGATCCGGCGCCGAGCGACTCCTCGATCGACGGCAGCCCGACGTTCACCTTCGAGAGGTCGAGGATCGTCAGGGCCGCGACGCCGACGCAGACCCAGAACGCCTGCCAGCGCGTGCGGTCGCGGTCGTCGGCGGGTTCGGTGCTCGAGGGGGTCCCCGCGATGGTGCGTCCGGTCATGAGGTATCGAATCCAATGCACGTGCTATGTATTCCCGCTCCCGCGAGCGGCGCGACGCGCCCCGACCAGCTTGCTCCCCAGGTGAGGGAATCGTCTCCGGTGTCCCTATGCTGAACAGCGAGCCAACAGCGACCGCCGGACCGGGCCGCCGCGGATCCCGCTCCTAGGGTGGGGACTTCGCGCCGGAACGGCGCGCCGCCCGCGAGCACGCCGACGTGCTCCCTCCGAGAGGACACCATGAAGAACCGCGCCCGCCGTCTCACCGCCTCCCTCGCCGCCGTCGTCGCGGCCGGGCTCGCCCTCTCCGGATGCGGATCATCGGGCGGCGGCAGCGCGGATCCCGGCGCCTCCCCCGCCTCGGGCGACACCCTCATCGTCTACACGAACTCCAACGGCGACGGCCGCGGGGACTGGGTCACGGCCGAGGCGGCCAAGGCGGGCTTCGACATCCAGATCGTGGGCCTCGGCGGCGCCGACCTCGCGAACCGCATCGTCGCGGAGAAGAACAACCCCGTCGGGGACGTGGTGTTCGGCCTCAACAACATGTACTTCGAGAACCTCAAGGCGGAGGACGCCATCACGGCGTACACGCCCGCGTGGTCCGGCGAGGTCGACCAGGCCTCGGGCGACCCCGACGGCGGCGCCTACTGGCCGCTCGTGGAGCAGGCCATCGTCACGGTGCACGACGCGAAGCAAACCTCGGGCGGCGACGTGCCGAAGGACGTCACCGACCTGCACTCCTCCGCGTACCAGGGGAAGTACGAGGTCAACACGCGCCTCGGCGAGGCCACGCCGCAGCTCATCCTCGCCGGCCTCCTCGCGCCCTACGCGGACCCCGACGGCGACCTGGGCATCAGCGACAAGGGCTGGCAGGTCGTGAAGGACTACTTCGCGAACGGCTCCCCCGCGGTCGAGGGCACGGACCTCTACGCGCGCCTCTCCCGCGGCGAGGTGTCCTTCGGCACCCTGGCGTCGAGCGGCATCGCGGCGCGCGACGCGCAGTACGGCACCACCACCGAGATCGTGCCCGCGAAGGCCGGCGTCCCGTTCGTGACCGAGCAGATCGCCGAGATCGCCGGCACGAAGAAGGAGGAGCGGGCCCGCGCCTTCATCGACTGGTTCGGCAGCGCCGACGTGCAGGGCGCGTTCGCGGAGAAGTTCTCGAGCTACCCCGTCAACACGACCGCGCGGGAGAAGGCGCTGCCGGCCGTGAAGACGCTCATCGAGTCGCTCGACAAGCAGGACGTCGACTACGGCTTCGTGCGCGAGCACATCGCCGACTGGGTCGAGAAGACCGAGCTGGAGTACCTGCCCTGATGATCCGCTTCGACGACGTCGAGGTGCGCTTCGGCGACCAGGTGGCGATCCCGGGGCTCGACCTGGAGATCCACGAGGGCGAGTTCTTCACCCTGCTCGGGCCGTCGGGCTGCGGCAAGACGACGGCGCTGCGCACGCTCGCCGGCTTCGTCGACCCGAGCCGCGGCGAGGTCGTCATCGACGGGCAGGTCGCCACGCGGCTGCCCAGCGAGAAGCGCCGCGTGGGCATGGTGTTCCAGAACTACGCGCTGTTCCCGAGCATGTCGGTGCGGCAGAACATCGCGTTCGGCCTCACGGTGCGGAAGGCCGGCAAGGCCGAGACCGACCGGCTCGTGCGCGCCATGGCCGATCAGGTCGAGCTGAGCGCGGCCCAGCTCGACAAGAACGTGGCCGAGCTGTCCGGCGGTCAGCAGCAGCGCGTCGCCATCGCGCGGGCGCTCGTGCTGGAGCCGCGGATCCTGCTGCTCGACGAGCCGCTCTCCAACCTCGACGCCAAGCTGCGCGTGCAGCTGCGCGACCAGCTGAAGGGCCTGCAGTCCCGGCTCGGGATCACGACGGTCTACGTCACGCACGACCAGGAGGAGGCGCTCACCATGAGCGACCGCATCGCCGTCTTCGACGCGGGGCGGATCGAGCAGGTCGGGACCCCGGAGGACATCTACGACCGCTCGGCCACCGAGTTCGTCGCGACCTTCGTCGGGGCGATCAACGCGCTCGGCCCGTCCACGGTCGCCCGCCTCCGCGACGCGGGGGCGCCGGGCCTCGACGCCTCGAGCCGCGCCTACGTGCGGCTCGAGCGCGTGTCGGTGGATCCGCGCGGATCCGCGGTGACCGACGCCAGCCGCGTCCGCCTCGACGGCGTGGTGGCCGAGCGCAAGTACCACGGGTCCTACAGCACGTACCGGGTCGACCTCGGGGACGACGCCGTCGAGGCGCTCGTGGCCGAGACGGGCGCCGCGCCCCTCGCGCCCGGCGCCGAGGTCGTCGTGGGCATCGACCCGGCCGCGATCCTGCGGTACCGGTCGTAGCCGTGCGCACCCCCGTCCGCGCGCTGCTGCGCTCCCCCCTCGGCGTCGTGGTGCTCATCGCCGCGCTGTGGTTCATCGTCACGTTCCTGGTGTTCCCGAACGCCAACCTGCTGATCACGACGTTCTTGCCCGACGGGTCGTTCAGCGGGCGGGCGCTCGAGAAGCTCGTCAGCTCCGACCGGGCGATGCGGAGCGTCGGCAACAGCCTGCTGCTCGCCGTGACCCTCGCGATCACCGTCAACGTGGTCGGCATCTTCATCGTGCTGGTCACGGAGTACTTCGTGGTGCGCGGGTCCCGCGTGCTCTGGCTCGGGTACGCCACCACGCTCATCTACGGCGGCATCGTGCTCGCGGCCGGCTACGACTTCATCTACGGACGCTACGGGTTCGTCACGGCCATCGCCCAGCGCGTCGTCCCCGATCTCGACCCCGACTGGTTCTCCGGGTACTTCGCGGTCGTCATCGTGATGACGTTCGCCACCACCACGAACCACATGCTCTTCCTCCGCTCCTCGCTCGCGGCCATCGACCACCAGACCATCGAGGCGGCCCGGAGCATGGGCGCGGGCACCGGCCGGATCCTCTTCCGCATCGTGCTGCCGGCCCTGCGGCCCATGATCTTCGCGGTCACCGTGCTCACGTTCCTCACCGGCCTCGGGGCGCTCACCGCTCCCCTGGTGCTCGGCGGCACGGGCTTCCAGACGGTGGCGCCCATGATCGTCACCTTCTCCAAGAGCACGAGCTCCCGCGACCTCGCGGCGCTGCTCGCCATCGTGCTGGGCGTCGCGACCATCGCGCTGCTGGCGATCATGAACCGCGTCGAGAAGTCGGGCGTGTACTTCTCGGTGGCGAAGGTCGCGACGCCGCTGCAGAAGCAGCGCATCCGGAACCCGATCGTCAACGGCGTCGTGCACGTCGTCGCGTACGTGCTCTTCGTGGTCTACGCCCTGCCCGTCGTGCTCATCGTGCTGTTCTCGTTCCTCGACTCGAAGAGCGTGCAGACGGGCACCATCACGCTCGACTCCTTCACCCTGCGGAACTACGCGACCGTGCTCGGCTCCCCCGACGTGCTGCGCCCGTTCGTCGTGAGCCTCGTCTACAGCGCGCTGGCCGCCGTGATCGTGGTGGCGGGGCTGCTCTTCGTCGCGCGCCTCGTGCAGCGCAACCGCAACTGGGCGACCGCGGCCATCGAGTACCTGCTGCACATCCCGTGGATCCTGCCGACCATCCTCATCGCCCTGGCGCTGCTGCAGACCTTCGACCGGCCGCAGCCGCTCATCGGCGGGCAGGTGCTCACGGGCACGACGTGGCTGCTGCTCGTCGCGTACATCATCGTGAAGGTGCCGTTCACCCTGCGGCTGCTGAAGGCCGCGTTCGCGAGCGTGCCGCAATCGCTCGAGGACGCCGCGCGGATCCTCGGGGCGCGCTCGCTCACGACATTCCGCCGCGTGCTGGTGCCGCTCGTGATCCCGACGGTCGCCGCCATCACGGCGCTCAACTTCAACAGCCTCCTCGACGACTACGACGCCGCGGTGTTCCTCTACCAGCCGCTGTACGAGCCGCTCGGCATCGCCATCAAGGCGAGCACGGAGGGAGAGGCGAACCTCGACTCGATGAGCATCACGTTCGTGTACACGGTGCTCCTCATGATCATCATGGGGCTCACGATGTACCTCGTGTACGGGCGCTCCGGCGGGCGGAAGCGGCGCCGCGGCCGGACCGGCTCGCCCGCGGTGGAGACGACGGCCCCGGCGCTGGCGACGAGCGACCCCGGCGCACCCGCCCCCGCCGCGCCGCGCGCGCCCGTGGGCTGAGACCGGGCAGACGGAAGGCCCCGTCCGGTGGACGGGGCCTTCGTCGCGACCGGACGGATCCGGCCCCTCGACGAGCGTGGGACATGCGACGCGATGGTGGAGATGCGGGGAATCGAACCCCGGTCCACTGCTGTAATCCTGCGCCTTCTACGGGTGTATCCAGGAAAGGCGTCCTGCTCGGCCCCGGAACTTGCTCCTGGCATCTGATCCGACGGGCCCAGCCTCAGTTCGAGTCCCGCGCGGCCCTGAGGCACGACCGCGCAGCGAGCTCCCTTTTCTGACGCCGACTTACCGGTTAGAGAGCATCACCGGGTCGACGGTCCTGTTAGTGCGCTCGCTTAGGCAGCGAGAGCGAAGGACGACTGCTTGTTATTGGCAGTTGTATTTTGCAGAGAGCGTTTACGAGATAGCCCTGCATCCTCGACCCGCTTCTCGCAGTCATTCAGGCAATGTCGAAACCGATCATCCCCATGAACGGCAGAGCGCCTCGAGAGGCACCCGAGCCGGGTCGCATGTTCCACGCTGTCGAGTTGTCAATCGTCGACCGGAGCGAACCCCGGCCAGCCCTCAATGATAGCCGACGCGCGACGCCCGCACCACCGCCGACGGCCGGTGCGCCTACTCGCCGAGCCGGCGGTGCGACGACATGGCGCGATCGGCCTCGCGCTTGTCCTGGCGCTCCCGGAGCGTCTGGCGCTTGTCGTACTCCTTCTTGCCCTTCGCGATGGCGAGCTCCACCTTGGCGCGGCCGTCGACGAAGTAGAGCTGCAGGGGCACGACCGTGTAGCCACCCTCCTTCACCTTGGAGTGGATCTTGAGGATCTGCTCCTTGTGCAGGAGCAGCTTGCGCTTCCGCCTGACCGGGTGGTTGTTCCAGGTGCCCTGGTTGTACTCGGGGATGTGCACCGCGTCGAGCCACGCCTCGCCCGCGTCCACGAAGGCGTAGCCGTCCACGAGGGACGCGCGCCCCTGCCGGAGCGACTTGACCTCGGTGCCCGTGAGCACGAGGCCGGCCTCGTAGGTCGACTCGATGGTGTAGTCGTGGCGAGCCTTGCGGTTGGTCGCCACCACCTTCTCGCCACGTTCCCTGGGCACGGTGGACTCCTCGATGGTTCGGGTGGATGCGCCCGGATCCGGGCAGCCCATCAGCCTACCGGAGGATCAGATCCGCAGGTACCTGCTGATCGCGAAGTTCGCCGAGACCGCGGACAGCACGACGCCCACCGCGAGCAGGATCGGCACCACGAGCAGAGCGTCGTCCATGTTCACCAGGGATATCGACGAGAGGCGCGTGCTCAGGAAGCCCTGCACGAAGAACTTGACGAGCGCCACCGTCGCCGCGCTCGCGAGCACGCTCCCGATGAGCGCCGCGAACACGCCCTCGAGGATGAACGGGGTCTGGATGAAGCGGTTCGACGCCCCGACCAGCCTCATGATGCCCAGCTCCCGTCTCCGCGAGAACGCGGACAGCCGGATGGTGGTGGCGATGAGGAGGGCGGCGGCCACGAGCATGAGGCCGGCGATGCCGACCGCGGTGAGGCTCGCGGCGTTGAGTATGGAGAAGATCTGGTCGAGGTACTGCCGCTGGTCCACCACGTTCTCGACCCCCGCGAGCCCCGAGAGGCTGTCCTTGAGGATGTCGGACTTCGACGGGTCCTTGAGGTTCACCCAGAACGCCTCGTTGAGGAACTCGGGCTGCACCAGCTCGGTGACGGGATCGCCCTTGAACTGCTCCTGGAAGTTCTTGTACGCCGTGTCCTGGTCCTCGAAGTAGTACTTGTCGATGAACGGGGTGAGCGTCGCGCTGTCGAGGCGCTCCTTCACCGCGTCCATCTGCTCCTGCGTGGCCTTGCCGTTCACGCACGTGGCGCTCGGCACCGACGTGTCGGTGCAGAAGTCGATGGCGACCTGGGCGCGGTCGTACCAGTAGTTCTTCATCTGGCCGATCTGCATCTGCAGCAGCACCGCGGCGCCCACGAACGTGAGCGAGATGAAGGTGACGAGCACGACCGACACGACCATGCTGACGTTCCGACGGAGGCCGTGGCCGACCTCGGAGAGGACGAGTCCGAGTCTCATCGCGTGGGCCCCACATCCTGTGCGCCGGTGTCGTCCGGCGACTCGCCGCGGGCGCGGAGCCCCAGCTTCTCGGCCAGACCGAGCTCGGCGAGCTCGGCGTCGTCGCGTCCGTCGGCGGACGCGGTGCCGCCCTGCCCGTCGGACAGGTCGGGCAGGCGGATCACGCCCGTGCCCTCGGGGAGGCGGCGGATGGATCCGGTGCTCGGCGCGGCGGGCGCCGCTCCCCCGCCGTTGCGGCGGCTGGGCGCCCTCGGGGTCGACGCGGCAGGCGGCGCGTCGTCGACCGGCGCGGGCTCCTGGACGGGCTCGCGATCGGGCTCGTGCACGACCGGTACGTCGCGGGACGGCGTCGACTCCGCCGGAGCGGTCCGCTCGCTCTCGGCGACGGGCTCGGCGGCGGGCGCGGGCTCCGCAGCCCGCGCGGGCTCCGCGGCGGGTGCGGGCAGCGGATCCACCCGGGCCGCCTCGGCGAAGGCCGAGGGCGTGGACGCCCGCGCGGCGTCGCGGTCGTCGCGGACCACAGCCTCCTCGCGGACGGGGGTCGTCGCGGGCACGACGGGCACGGCCTGCTCGGGCGCGGGCTCGGTGGGCCCGACCTGCGCGGCCTCCGGTGCGGGCGCGGCGGCGGGCGCCGGAGCGGCCGCGGTCGGCGCCTTCTCCTTCGACGCCGTGCGCGCGGCCTTGGCGGCGGCGGCCTCGCGGGTCGCCTCCTCCCTGGCGCGCACCTTCTCCTCGGCGCGGCGCGCCTTCTCGCGGCGCGCCTGCTCCCGACGCTCCGCGGCGGTCGCGGGAGCGGCGGGCGCAGTGGGCCGGACGGGTGCCGGGAGCGGCGCCGCGGGCACGAACACGGGCGTCGGCGCGGCGATGGGCGGGTGCTCGGGGTTGACGCCGACCGGGTTCTCGGCCGTGCGCGGCAGGTCGATCGCGGACGTCTGGTACTGGCCGCCGAGCTCGTCGCGGACGACCTCGCCGCCGATCAGCTCGATGACCCGCTTCTGCATCTGGTCGACGATGCCGGAGTCGTGGGTGGCCATGATGACCGTGGTGCCGTTGGCGTTGATCCGCTCGAGCACCTGCATGATGCCCGCGCTCGTCAGCGGGTCCAGGTTGCCGGTCGGCTCGTCCGCGAGGAGCACGGCCGGCTTGTTCACCACGGCCCGCGCGATGGCGACGCGCTGCTGCTCGCCGCCGGAGAGCTCGTGCGGGAGGCGCTGCTCCTTGCCCTTGAGGCCCACCATGTTGAGGACGTCGGGGACGGCCTCCTGGATGAAGCCGCGCGACTTGCCGATCACCTGGAGGGTGAAGGCCACGTTGTCGAACACGGACTTGTTCGGGAGCAGCCGGAAGTCCTGGAACACCACCCCCAGGCTGCGCCGGTAGTACGGGACCTTGCGGCTCGACAGCTGGTTCAGCTGCTGGCCCAGGACGTGGATCGTCCCTTGCGTGGGCCGGTCCTCCTTGAGCACGAGACGCAGGAAGCTGGACTTGCCGGACCCGGATGCACCGACGAGGAAGACGAACTCCCCCCGGAGGATCTCGAGGTCGACGGAGCTCAGCGCCGGTCGGGGGTTGCCGGGATACACCTTGGATACGTGGTCGAACCTGATCATGTCGGTACGACCCTAGGCACCAGACCTCCGGAACGCCGCATCGACTCACCGCGGCGGGCGGTCCCCCGGACTCTCTCAGGCGCGGTCGGGCGACTTCCGCCAGCGGATGCCCGCGGAGATGAAGCCGTCGAGGTCGCCGTCGAACACGTTCGACGGGTTGTTGACCTCGTGCTCCGTGCGGAGGTCCTTGACCATCTGGTACGGCGCGAGCACGTAGCTGCGCATCTGGTCGCCCCAGCTCGCCGTGATGTTGCCGGCGAGCTCCTTCTTGGTGGCCGCCTCCTGCTCGCGCTGCACGAGGAGCAGGCGCGACTGCAGCACCCGGAGGGCGGCGGCGCGGTTCTGGATCTGGCTCTTCTCGTTCTGGCAGGTGACGACGATGCCGGTCGGCAGGTGGGTGATGCGCACCGCCGAGTCGGTCGTGTTGACGGACTGGCCGCCGGGGCCGGAGGAGCGGAAGACGTCGACCCGCATGTCGTTCTCGGGGATCTCGACCGACTCGGTCTGCTCGATGAGCGGCACGACCTCGACGGCGGCGAACGACGTCTGGCGCTTGCCCGCGGAGTTGAAGGGGCTCATCCGCACCAGGCGGTGCGTGCCGGCCTCGACCGAGAGCGTGCCGAACGCGTAGGGCGCGTCGATCTCGAACGTGGCGGACTTGATGCCCGCCTCCTCCGCGTAGGACGTGTCGAGCACGGTGGCGGAGTAGTCGTGCTGCTCGGCCCAGCGCAGGTACATGCGCATGAGCATCTCGGCGAAGTCGGCCGCGTCGACGCCGCCGGCGCCCGCGCGGATCGTGACCACGGCGGGGCGCGGGTCGAACTCGCCGTTGAGGAGCGTCTGCACCTCGAGCTCGTCCATGATCTTGGTGATGCCGGCGAGCTCCACGACCGCCTCCTCGGCGGACTCCTCGTCGTCCTTGGCCATCTCGACCAGCACGTCGAGGTCGTCGAGGCGGCGCTGCAGCTCGTCGATGCGCTTCAGCTCCGACTGGCGGTGGCTCAGGTCGCTCGTGACCTTCTGCGCCTTCTCGGTGTCGTCCCAGAGGTCCGGCTCGCCCGCCTGGGCGCTCAGCTCCTCGACCTCCTGCTGCAGGCGCTCGACGCCGACGACCGAGCGGATGTTGGAGTAGGTGTCGCGCAATTCTGTGATCCGCGAAGAGAAGTCCTGGTCGATCATGGTGCCGCCCAGCCTACCGGCAGGCCCGGCGGGGACCCCGGCCGCCCGCGCGTAGGCTCGGGGGCGATGTCCAGCCCCGAGACCCCCTTCTCCCTCCGCGCGGTGGCGCTCCCGGCGCTGCTCCCCGCGCTCCTCTTCTCCATCGGCGA
This sequence comes from Clavibacter sp. CT19, assembly GCF_027858075.1. NCBI lineage: Bacteria > Bacillati > Actinomycetota > Actinomycetes > Micrococcales > Microbacteriaceae > Clavibacter > Clavibacter sp. CT19. The sequence continues at coordinate 238,480 of NZ_JAQHYR010000004.1, forward strand.
GGGCGCCGTCATCCCCATCATCCCGATCGTCGCGGGCAGCCTCGGCGCCTCGCTCGGCATCGCCGCGTTCATCGGCGGCATGATCATGCTCGGCGAGCTCGTGGGCGACATCCCGAGCGGATCCGTGGTGAGCCGCATCGGCGAGCGGACCGCGATGATCGGTGCCGCCTTCGTCTCCATCGGCGGCCTGGTGCTGTGCCTCCTCGCGCCGAACCCGCTCGTGCTCGGGGTGGGCGTCTTCCTCATCGGCGTCTCGACCGCGGTCTTCGCGCTCGCCCGGCACGCGTTCATGACGAGCTTCGTGCCGCAGGCGTTCCGCGCCCGCGCGCTGTCGACGCTCGGCGGCACGTTCCGCGCCGGGTACTTCGTGGGGCCGTTCCTCGCCGCCGGCGTGATCCACCTGACGGGGGCGTCGCAGTCGGCGTTCGCGATCCACATCGTCGCGTGCCTCGCGGCCGCCGTGACGCTGCTCGTGCTGCCCGACCCCATGGACGTCGTGCGCCGCAACCGCGCGGCCGACCTGCAGAGCGCCGCGCCCGCGTCGGCCGGCGAGCCGCAGGCCGACGAGTCCGTCGCGGGCGCCGCTCCCCCGGCACGGACGTCGGACGGTCTCGCGCGGACGCTGTGGCGGTTCAAGGGCGTGCTCGTGAAGCTCGGCTCGGGCGCCGCACTCATCGGCGCGATGCGCGCGGGCCGCGGCGTGCTCCTCCCCCTGTGGGCCGTGAGCATCGGCATCTCGGACACGAACACGGCGCTCATCATCGGCATCGCGGGCGGCGTGGACTTCGCGCTCTTCTACGCGAGCGGCCAGATCATGGACCGCTTCGGCCGCCTCTGGAGCGCCGTGCCGTCGATGGTCGGCCTCGGCGCCGGCTACCTCGTGCTCGCGCTCACCCCCGACCTGCCGACGAGCGTGCAGTGGTTCATCGGCGTCGCCATGTTCATGTCGGTCGCGAACGGGATCGGCTCGGGGATCCTCATGACCCTCGGCGCCGACCTCGCCCCGAAGGAGGACCCGGCCCCCTTCCTCGGCGCCTGGCGTTTCACGGGCGACGCCGGCAGCGCCGCGTCCCCGCTCCTCATCGCCGCGCTCACGGGTGCCGCGTCGCTCGCCGTCGCCAGCGGCGTGATGGGGGTGCTCGGGCTCATCGGCGCCGGGATCCTCGTGCGGTACGTGCCCAGGTACGTCCCGCGGAAGCCGCGGCCCGCGTGCTGACAGGGCTCGGGCGGACCGCCGTGGCGGCGAGCCAGCCTGATCAGTACCACCGCGCGGCGTCGCCCGGGCCGCCTGGGCGCCGGAGACCGCTCAGCCCCCTCCCACGGGTCCCGGCGTCGCCGCGCCCGGGCCCACGAGCACGCCGCGGGCCGTGCTCGTCACGTCGATGCGGATGCCGTCCGGCACGAGCAGCGAGGCGACCGGCGGGATCCACGTGCTCGACAGGGTGACGCGAGCGCTGCGGCCGTCGGGCGAGGTGGCGCCGTCGACCCGCAGGTCGTGCAGGCCGGCCGTCGGCTCCTCGGCGAGGAACCGCGTGACGGTGTCGGCCACCCCCGCGTCCGTCAGCACCGGATGCGGCGCACCGCCGGAGTCGGCGCCGAGGGCTCCCGGATCGACGGGGCCGTCGACGTCGAAGGACTCGGCGCCGGCGAGCGCGGCGGCGTCCGCGAGGTCGGAGAGCCGGACGCGCTCGAGGTAGAGGGAGGACGCCGCCGAGACCATGAGGATCACGGCGAGCCCGAGGGCGCACGCCGCGATCACGAGCAGGAGGATCGACCCGTCGTCGTCCCTCGCGCCCGCGCCGAGCAGCCCGGGTGCCCGGCCGTCGCGGATGCGCCGGATCACGGCGCGCTCCGCGCGAAGACGGAGACGCGCTCGTCGGCCGCGCCGGCGACGACCACGGCTCCCGGCGTGTCGGGCCCCAGGGCCGGCGGAGCGAGCGGCAGCCCGGCGGAGACGCGCACGGAGACGTGCACGAGGGAGCGCGGGACGTGGCATGCGCGCGGATCCGGCGTGCAGGTGATGTCGAGGACGATGCCCGTGGGCGGCACGCCCTGGTCGGCGAGGGCGACCTCGACGGCGGCCTCCGCCTCCCGGCGCCCGGCGGCGTCGTCGGCGGCGCGGACGTACACGCGGACCGCCTGCCGCGCGGCCCCCTCGGTGGCGAGCGCCGCGCCCTGGATCGCCGACAGGGCGAGCACCAGGTAGACGAGCGGCACGAGCAGCAGCACGCCGGCGGTGATGAACTCGAGCGCGGCCGACCCGCGGTCGTCAGTCCAGGCGCTCCACGGCCGCATGCCCCGTCACCTCCAGCCCGCGGTCGACGCCGAGGAGGCCGAGCAGCGGGAGCGTGGTGCGCACGGTGACGCTGACGACCGGGTGGCCGAGCACGGTGCCGGTCGCCGCGGTCACGTCCCCCGCGTACCGCTCGCCGACGGCCGCCGCGATGAGGTCGTGCGTGCGCTCGACCCCCTGCCCGCGCGTCGAGCCGGCGAGCGCCGCGACCCGCGCTCCCTCGGCGGCAGCATCGAGCACGGTCGTGCGCACGTGCAGCGCGAGGGCGAGCTGCACGACCGACAGGGCGAGGACGACCAGCAGCGCGCCGACCATGACGAACTCGGCCGGAGCCGAGCCGCGGTCGTCGCGCATCAGAAGGACGTGACCCGGTCGATGGCCTGGGTGAAGACGTTCTGGAGCAGGGGGCCGGCGACGCCCCAGAGGATGATGACGAGCCCGGCGGTCATCAGGGTGATGAGCACCCAGCCCGGCACGTCGCCCCGGTCGTCGTCCAGGCCGACGCCGGGTGCCGTGGTCGTGTCGATGCCTGCGGGTGGACGGGTCATGTCGTGCCTCTCGTTCGGTGATGGTGGTGGCGCGCTACAGCCCGAGCTGCAGCACGAAGACGCCCGGGAAGAGGGCGAAGACGATGGTGAGCGGGAGGATCAGGAACACCAGGGGCACGAGCATCCCCACCTCCTTGCGGCCGGCGCTCTCGAGGAGCTCGCGCTTGGCGACCTCCCGCGCGTCCTGCGCCTGCGCGCGGAGCACCTCCGCGAGCGGCGTGCCCCGCTCGAGCGAGCCCGCGAGCTGGTCGACCAGGCGCGACACCGCCGGGAGCGCCAGCCGACGCGCGAGGTCGTCGAAGGCGCGCGCGACGGGGATGCCCGTGCCCACGTCGCCGACCACGCGTCCGAGCTCGGCGGCCAGCTCGCCGGAGCCCACGCGCGCGACGCGGCGGAGGGCATCGAGCAGGCCCTCCCCCGCGGCGAGGCTGAGCGCGAGGAACTCCAGCACCGTCGGCAGCTCGGCCGAGATGCGGGCCAGGCGCCGCTTTGCGCGCCGCTCGAGCGCCGAGTCGCAGAGCACGAGCCCCGTGATGCCGCCCACGACGGGGACGACCACCAGCTGCGCCTGCGGGAGCGATCCTGCGAGGAGGGCGGCGCCTGCGATCACGGCCGAGGAGAGGGCGCCGAGGGCGGCGCCCAGGACGAGGCCGACCAGCTGCCGAGAGCGGTGCCGCTCCACGTCGTCCGCAGATCCCGACTGCGACAGGAGCCGCTCGATGCGCTCCGTGCCGCCGAGCACGCGCGAGAGCCCGCGGCGCAGGGGCACGACCGCGGGGGCGCCGAGGGTGCCGAGGACCGGGAGCGGATGGACGGTGGTGAGCGCGAGGTGGCGGCGCGCCCCGTCGGAGACGTCGAGCACATGCGGCGCCACGCGGTCGAGCAGGCGCGCCCGACGCAGCCTCGGCACCGCTCCGAGCATGGTCCAGAGGCCGAGGCCGGCGACGAGCCCGAGCACGGCGCCCCAGGACTCGACGCCCGTCACGCGAACCACCTCCGGTCCTCGGGGAGGCGGCCGAGGGCGAGCATCACCCGGTAGGCCACAGCGGACACGGCGAGCCCGATCACGATGACGACCGTGCCGGTGGGCGTGTCGTAGGCGGCGACCGCTTCCGAGCGGGTGGAGAGGAGCGCCAGGATGATCCACGGCGCGGCGACGCCCAGCTTCGCCGCGTTGACGACCCACGACTGGCGAGCCTCCGCCTCGCTGCGGATGGCGGCCTCCTCCCGCAGGAAGCGTGCGAGCCCGCGGAGCACGTCGGGCAGCTCGGTGCCGCCGACCTCGCGGGCCATGCGGAGGGTCTCGAGGATCCGGTCGGCCGTGGGATCCGCGAGGCGCGCCTTGAGCTCGTCGAGGGCGACGGCGAAGCTGCCCGTGGTGCGGTTGTCGGCGGCGAACGCGCGGAAGGCCGGTCGCAGCACGGCCGGCCCGGCCTCAGCGAGCGAGGCGACCGCGTCCGGCAGGCCCATGCCGGCGCGCACCGCGCTCACGAGGTGGTCGACGACGTCGGGCCAGACGGCGCGGTACGCCCGGCGACGCGACGCCGACCGCGCGCCCACCGCGATCCACGGGAGGGCGGTGCCCGCGACCCCCGCCGCGACGGCGGCGCCGTCCACGCGCAGCAGCGCCTCCACCAGCACACCGGCCGCGAGGCCGACGAGCGCGGAGATCGCGAGGAAGGAGCTGACGGAGACCTTCGCGAGGCCCGCGTGGGTCAGGCGGTCGTGCACCGCATCCGCCGCTCCTCTGCGCCCTCCCGATGCCTCGGGCGTCCCGGGCCACAGCCGCGGGGCGAGCATGAGCACCAGGCCGGCGCCGAGGGCGAGGCCGAGCGCGATCCTCACGGCGCCCCCACCAGCACGCGGAGCGGATCGAGCCCCGCGGCGTGGTACTTGGCGAGGTGGGCCGGCTGGCCGCCCGTCGCGGTGAGCACGCCGTCATCCAGCGCGAAGACCGAGCTGGCCTCGATGACCATGCCGGTATGGCGGCCGCCGGGCGCGAGGATCTCGACCACGCGGCGGGCACCCGAGGGCCGCACCTCGAGGTGCACGACGAGGTCGACCGAGCTCGCGACCGTGGGCACCACGAACGCCGAGTCGATGTTGCGGCCGGCGAGCAGCGGCAGCGTGCACATCTTCACGAGCGCCTCGCGCGCGCTGTTGGCGTGGAGGGAGCACATGCCCGGAACGCCCGAGTTCAGCGCGATGAGGAGGTCGAGGCACTCGGCCTCGCGCACCTCGCCGACGACGAGCCGGTCGGGCCGCATCCGCAGCGCCTCCTTGATGAGGCGCCGGAGCGTGATCTCGCCCGAGCCCTCGAGGCTCGGCTGCCGGCACTGCATGGCCACGACGTCCCGACCCGCGGGATCGAGCTCGAACGTCTCCTCGACCGTGACGATGCGGTCGGAGGCGCGGGCGGCGGACAGCAGCGCATCGATCATGGTGGTCTTGCCGGTGTGGGTGGCCCCGCTCACGACGATGGACAGCCCGGCCCGCACGCTCATGCGCAGGAACTCCGCGGCCTGCAGCGGCAGGCTGCCGAGCGCCACGAGGTGGTCGAGGTCCCGGATCCGCCGGGAGAACTTGCGGATGTTCACCGCCCAGTGTCGGCGCGTGACGTCCGGGATGACCACGTGCAGGCGCGACCCGTCGGGCAGGGACGCGTCGACGAACGGCGTGGAGAGGTCGACGCGGCGGCCGGAGGACTGCAGCATCCGCTCGACGAGGTCGCGCACCTCCGCGTCTGAGAGGACGAGCGAGGTCAGCTCCGGGACGCCCGAGCGGGCCACGAACACGCGCGTGGGCGCGTTGATCCAGATCTCCTCGATCGTGTCGTCATCGAGCAGCGGCTGCAGGGCGCCGAAGCCCGTGATGCGCGCCAGCACCTCGCGCTCGGTCGCGGACTCGTCGTCGAGGAGGCGCACATCGGATCCGAGCGCCTGCTCCGCGAAGCGCCGAACCTCCTCGCGCACCACGGCCGCCGTGCCCGCGGCGTCGGGAGCAGCCTCGTCGCGCAGGCGCTCCCGCACGCGTCCGGAGATGATGTCGAGGGGCGTCCGCGTCTGCACCCGCACAGGATGCTGATCAGGACCCGATCCCGCACGGGCCGTCCACAGGTCGCGCCGCTACGGCACGACCGGCCTCAGTACCCCAGCTCCGCCTTCGCCGCCGCGTACGCCTGGCGCACCGCGGGCACGCCCGGCGCGTCGAAGACCTCGTCGCCCGCGAGGGGCCACTCGGGGACGCTGCCCGTGAGGATCCACGCGGCCTGCTTCGCGGCGCCGTCGGCGACGAACTCGCCGGCGTCCGGCACGTGGATCGGGACGCCGAAGATCGTCGGCGCGATCTCCCGCACCGCACGGCTCTTCGCCCCGCCGCCGATGAGGAGCACGCGCTCCACCTCGACGCCCTGGCGCGTGATCGCGTCGAGGCCGTCGGCCAGGCCGCACAGCATGCCCTCGACGTGCGCGCGGGCCATGGTCGCCGGCGTCGAGTTGCGGAGGGTCATGCCGTGCAGCGACGCCGTCGCGTCGGGGAGGTTCGGGGTGCGCTCGCCCTCGAAGTAGGGCAGGAGCACGAGGCCGTCGGATCCCGCGGGGGCCTCGAGCGCGAGGTCCGACAGCCTCGCGTGGTCGACGCCGAGGAGGCGCGCGCCGCCGTCGAGCACGCGGGCCGCGTTGAGGGTCGCGATGAGCGGGAGGAAGTTGCCCGTGGCGTCCGCGAAGCCCGCGACCGTGCCGGACGCGTCGGTGATGGGATCCGCCGTGACGGCGAACACCGTGCCGGACGTGCCGATGGAGACGACGACGTCGCCCGGCACCGCGCCGAGGCCGAGCGCGGCGGCCGCGTTGTCGCCCGCGCCGGGGCCGACGGGGATGTCGGCCGGGACGCCGGGGATGCCGCCACCCGTGACGCCGGCGGACTCGCCGGGGCCGAGCACGCGCGGCAGGCCGACGACGCGGCCGAGCGCGCGCTCCAGCAGGTCGAGGCGGTACTCCCCCGTGACGCTCGACCAGTACGCGGTGCCGCTCGCGTCGGAACGGTCGGTGGAGAGGGCGGCGAGGTCCGGGGATCCGACGCCGTGGCCGAGGAGACGCCAGGTCAGCCAGTCGTGCGGGAGGGCGACGGCCGCGACGCGGGCCGCGTTCTCGGGCTCGGCGTCGCGCAGCCAGCGGAGCTTGGTGGCGGTGAAGGACGCGACGGGGACGACGCCCAGGGCGCTCGCCCAGGCCTCGGCGCCGAGCTCGTCGCGGAGGTCGGCGGCGGCCTGGGCGGATCGCGTGTCGTTCCAGAGGAGCGCGTCGCGGACGACGGCGCCGGCCTCGTCGAGGCAGACCATGCCGTGCTGCTGGCCGCCGACGGAGACGGCGGCGACGTCGTCGAGTCCGCCCGCATCGGCGATCGCGGCGAGGAGGGCGTCCCACCAGCGGGCGGGATCCACCTCCGAGCCGTCGGGGTGGGACGCGCGGCCGGAGCGCACGAGGGCGCCCGATTCGAGGTCGCGGACGACCACCTTGCAGCTCTGCGTGGAGGAGTCGATGCCTGCTACCAGTGTCTTCGTTGTCACGATCAACATATTAGGGGGCGTCCTAAGCTGGTCGGGCACCCGCGGGAGTGGTGGAATCGGTAGACACGCAGGATTTAGGTTCCTGTGCTTTCGAGCGTGAGGGTTCAAGTCCCTTCTCCCGCACGAGGACGCGGCCCGCCCGCCCACGATCGACGGGGAGCGGATCCGTGCCGCCGCGACGCTCCGACCCGCGACGAGGAGCACCCGTGGACGACCGCCTCCGCCTCTGGACCGAACCGACGCCCGTGCACCCCGTGCCGCGGCTCGCCGAGGCCGTCGGGCTCCGGCCCGACCGGCTGCTGATGAAGCGGGACGACCTCATCGGCTGGGGCGGCGGCGGCAACAAGGCCAGGAAGCTCGAGCGCTCACTCGGGCGCGCGGTCGCACGCGGGGCGGACACCGTCGTCACCACGGGCGCCGCGCAGAGCAACCACGCGCGCATGACGGCCGCGGCCGGCGCCGCCCTCGGGCTCGACGTCGTGCTCGTGCTCGAGGGGCACGCGGTCGCGGAGCGCGGCAACGTGCTGCTCGACGCGCTGTACGGGGCGCGGATCGTCTGGTCGGGGGACGAGAGCGCCGAGACGCGCGCCGGGTCCGTCGTAGCGGCGCTCGAGTCGGCGGGCGCGCGCGTCCACCGGGTGGCGTTCGGCGGATCCGACGCGCACTCCGTGCAGGGCTTCGTCGACGCGGGCCGCGAGCTGACGGCGCAGGTCGGCGAGGTCGACCACGTGGTGGTCGCGCTCGGCTCCGGCGGGACCATGGCCGGCCTCGTCGAGGCCCTCGGCCCCGAGCGCGTCCTCGGCGTGCACTGCGGGGCCGTCGCCGAGCCGCGCGACGTGGTCGCGGGGTTCCTCGCGGAGCGCGGCACGGGCATCTCCGCCGACCGGCTCCGCATCGACGCGGGCCGCGTCGGCCCCGGGTACGCGCACCTCACCGAGGACGCGCGCGCCGCGCTGACCCTCGTCGCCCGGACCACCGGGATCCTCCTCGACCCCACCTACACCGCGCGGGCTGCCGCCGGGCTGGTCCAGGCGGTGCGCGCCGGTTCCATCGGTCCGGACGACCGCGTCGTGCTCTGGCACTCCGGCGGCGTGCCCGGCCTGTTCGGGCACGCCGAGCTCGGCAGCTGAGGACGCGGCGCCCCTCGACCGGGGGGTGACGGGAACTCGGCGCGCTCGCGGCGGCTCCCGTTATCCTGGGCTCTGCCGCCGGTCGATCGATCCCGTCGTCGCGGCCCACCACGACTGGAGCCCCACACGTGCATCCCCAGCTCTTCGACTTCCTCGACTCGACGACCCTCATCGAGTCGTTCGGGGGATTCGCCCTCGTCGGGATCTGCCTCATCATCTTCGCCGAGACCGGCCTGCTCTTCGGCTTCCTCTTCCCAGGCGACACGCTGCTGGTCATCGCGGGCCTCACGCTCCCCGGCATCACGGGCATCGACATCTGGTGGATCTGCCTCGCCATCGCGTTCTCGGCGTTCGCGGGCGGAGAGGTCGGGTACCTCATCGGCCACAAGGCGGGCCCCCGGGTCTTCGAGCGCAAGGACTCCGGCATCTTCAGCCGACAGAACGTGGTGCGCACGAACGCGTTCTTCGCCCGGTTCGGCGGACTCGCGGTCATCGCGGCGCGCTTCGTGCCGATCATCCGCACGTTCGCGCCCATCGCCGCGGGCGTCGGCCACATGGACTACCGCAAGTACTCCTTCTACAACGCCATCGGCGCCATCATCTGGGGCGCCGGGCTCACCTACCTCGGACACCTGCTCAACGGCTTCCCGCCCATCCGCGACTTCGTCACGCACTACATCGACTACGTGCTGCTCGGCGCGGTCGTCGTCACCGCGGTGCCCACCCTGATCCACTTCCTCCGCGCCCGCAAGCACGCGCGCGACGAGGAGGCGGCCGGCGTCGCGCACGACGGCGAGGACCTCGCGCTGGCGCCCGAGAGCTTCGACCAGGACGCCACGAACGATCCCCGGCGCTGAGGCGCTCCCCGACGGCGGATCCGCCGGGCTGAGGGGCGGCTGCCGGCGCACGCGCGGCCGCGACCGCCCGCGTCAGACGTGGTGGCGGTGCTCGTGCCCCGCGTGCTCCGCCGGCTCCAGCTGGAACGTGCTGTGCTCCACGTCGAAGTGGTCGTCGAGGCAGCTGGCGAGCCGGTCGAGCAGCTCGCCCGTCCTGCCCTCGCGGAACACCTCCTGCTCGACGACGACGTGGGCGGTGAAGACGGGCGAACCCGAGGTGATGGCCCACACGTGCACGTCGTGCACCGCCGTGACGCCGGGGGTCTCGAGCAGGTGGGCGCGGATCCGCTCGGGCTCGGTGCCCACGGGCGTCGACTCGGCGAGCACCCGCAGCACGTCCCGCAGCAGCACCACGGCGCGCGGGACGATGAGCGCGGCGATGACGAGGGACGCGATCGCGTCGGCGCGGCCGAAGCCCGTGAGCGCGATGACGAGCCCGGCGACGATGGTCGCGACGGAGCCGAACGCGTCGCCGAGCACCTCGAGGTACGCGCCGCGCAGGTTGATCGAGCGCTCCGCTCCCCCGCGCAGCACGAGGAGCGCGGCGACGTTGGCGACGAGGCCCAGCGCCGCGGCCGCCAGCATCACGCCCGGGTCGATCTCGGGGCCCTCCGGCGCGAGCAGCCGCTGGACGCCCTGCACGGCCACATAGACCGCGACGACCGCCAGGATCAGGCCGTTGACGAGCGCGCCGAGCACCTCGCCGCGCTGGAAGCCGAAGGTGTGCCGGTCGGTCGCGGGTCGGGCGGCGACGATCGTGGCGACCAGCGCGATGCCGAGGCCGAGGAGGTCGCTCGTCATGTGGCCCGCGTCCGCGAGGAGGGCCAGGGACCCCGAGACGAGCGCGCCGACCACCTCGACCACGAGCACGAGGGCGGTGATCCCGAGGGCGACGACGAGGCGACGACGGTCGGTGGTGGCCGCGCCGTGGTCGTGCGGTCCGGGGGCCATGCGTCCACCGTACGGGCCCGCGGCCATGCGGAACCAGCCGGCACCGCAGTCGGGAACGACTCCCGCTCTCAGCAGCTCCGGGAGAGCGCCTCAGTCCTCGCCGAGGAGCTCCCGCCGCACCACCGGCATGATGGCGTCGAACGCGAGCGCGCGGTGGCTGACGCGGTTCTTCTCGTCCGCGCTCAGGGCCGCAGCGCTCGCGCCGCCGGTGGCCGGACGGAAGACCGGGTCGTAGCCGAACCCGCCCTCGCCCGCGACCTCGCGGAGCACGGACCCCTCCCACACGCCGACGGCCGTGCGCTCGACGAGGCCGTCGGCCGTCGGCACCACGAGGGCGGCCGCGCACGTGAAGCGCCCGGCGCGATGGGCGTCCGGCACGTCGCCGAGCTGCCAGAGGAGCAGCTCGAGGTTGGCGCGGCTGTCGCGCGCGGGGCCGGCCCAGCGCGCCGAGAAGATGCCGGGCGACCCGCCCAGGATGTCGACGCCGATGCCGGAGTCGTCCGCTAGCGCTGCCCGGCCCGTGTGGAGCGCGGCGGCGCGGGCCTTGATGAGCGCGTTCTCCTCGAAGGTCGTGCCGTCCTCCACGGGCTCCGGGCCGTCGTAGGCGACGAGGTCGATGCCGTCGAGGCGCGCCCCGAGGATCCGGCGCAGCTCCTCGACCTTGTGGGCGTTGTGGGTGGCGAGGACGAGCGGGATCACGGGCGGGATCCTCAGCGCCCGAGCGCCTGCGCCTGCAGGGCGGTGAGCGTGGTGCCTCCGCCGAGCGCGAGGTCGAGGAGGGCGTCGAGCTCGGCGCGGTCGAAGGGCGCGCCCTCGGCCGTGCCCTGGACCTCGACGAACGAGCCGCTGCCGGTCATCACGACGTTCATGTCGGTCTCGGCGCGCACGTCCTCGACGTAGGCGAGGTCGAGCAGCGGCTTCCCGTCGACGATGCCGACGGAGACCGCGGCGACGCTGTCCTTCAGCGGGGTGGCCTTCTGCCCGATGAACTTGCGCTCGCGGCCCCACTCGAGCGCGTCGGCGAGGGCGACGTACGCGCCGGTGATCGCCGCCGTGCGGGTGCCGCCGTCGGCCTGGAGGACGTCGCAGTCGATGACGATCGTGTTCTCGCCGAGCGCCTTCATGTCGACGACGGCGCGGAGGCTGCGGCCGATGAGGCGCGAGATCTCGTGCGTGCGGCCGCCGACCTTGCCCTTGACGGCCTCGCGGTCCATGCGCTCGTTGGTGGCGCGCGGCAGCATCGCGTACTCGGCGGTGACCCAGCCCTGGCCGCTGCCGGCCTTCCAGCGCGGCACGCGGTTGGTGAAGGAGGCGGTGCAGAGGACGCGGGTGCGCCCGAAGGAGATGAGGGCGGATCCCTCGGCCTGCTCGCTCCAGTTCCGCTCGATGGTGATCTCGCGCAGCTGGTCGGCGGTGCGGCCGTCGTGGCGGGGGGTGTCGTCGGTCATGTGCGGCCTCGGCTCGTGTCGGGGGTGGGGGTGCCGTCGTCGGCCGGACGCGTCACCGCGTGCGGACGGGGCGGGCGGGGAAGCTGGATGGCGCCGGTCTCGACGAGCTCGACGTGCGTGACGCCCGTGCCGAGCATCCGGTGCGCGAGCGTCTCGAAGTCGGACGCGCTGCCGCCGGTGGCCTCGTAGCGGATCACCGGGGGCGTGTCGGAGCGGCGCTCGAGGCCCGCGGACACCAGCTCGCGGTAGACGTCCTTGGCGGTCTCGGTGTCGCTCGAGACGAGCGTCACCTCGGGGCCCATGAGCAGCGAGATCGCCCCCTCGAGGAACGGGTAGTGCGTGCAGCCGAGGACGAGCGTGTCGACGCCCGCGGCCTTCAGCGGCGCGAGGTACTCCTCCGCGGCGGCCATGAGCTCGGGGCCGGAGGTCTCGCCGCGCTCGACGAACTCCACGAACCGCGGTGCCTCGGCGGACGTGAGCGCGAGGTGCGGCGCCGCCGCGAAGGCGTCGTCGTAGGCGCGGCTCGTGACCGTGGCGTGCGTGGCGATGACGCCCACGCGGTGGTTGCGGGTGACGCTCACGGCCGTGCGGACGGCCGGCTGGATCACCTCGACGACCGGGATGTCGTACCGCTCGCGCGCGTCCCGCAGCATGGCGGCGGACGCGGTGTTGCAGGCGATGACGAGGAGCTTCACGCCGCGCTCGACGAGGTCGTCGAGCACCGCGAGGGCGTACCGGCGGACGTCGGCGATGGGCTTGTCGCCGTAGGGCGTGTGGGCGGTGTCGCCGATGTAGACGATGGACTCGCGCGGGAGGAGCGTCGTCACGGCGCGGGCGACGGTGAGGCCGCCGACGCCGGAGTCGAAGATCCCGATCGGCGCGTCGCTCATCCCGCCAGCCTACCGGCGGGCCGCACGCCGACCGGCGGCAGGACGGGCCCGGGCGACCCGCCGCTCACATGGACCGCCGCGCGTCCTCTTGGGCGACCAGCTCCGGCAGGTCGGTCAGCCGCTTCAGACCCGCGAGCGGCTGGGCCATGCGCGCGTTGCCGCGGAAGCGGCCCTGGTTGCGATCGAGGAACCACCAGTAGCCCGCGGTGTACGGGCACGCCGTGGGCCCGACGCGCACCTTGGGGTCGAACGGGCAGCCTCCGCAGTGGTCGGTCATCCGGTCGATGTAGGCGCCGCCTCCCGCGTACGGCTTCGTCGCCATGCGGCCGCCGTCGGCGTGCAGCGCCATGCCCACCACGTTCGCGGGCATGACCCACGGGGTGCCGTCGACGAACGAGTCGATGAACCAGTCGTTCATGGCCGCGGGGTCGTAGCCGCGTTGGAGCGCGAGGTTGCCGAGGATCATCAGCCGCTCGATGTGGTGCGCCCACCCGTGCGTGCGGACCTTGTCGACCACGTGGGCGAGGCACGCGGCCTCGATGCCCGACGCGTCGAGCTCGAGCAGCGCGGTGGGCACGCCCCGATGCGCGTCGAGCCGGTTCTGCGACGTGTAGTCGTGCTCGAAGGCCCAGTAGAGGTGCCACACGTAGTCGCGCCAGCCCATGATCTGCCGGACGACGCCCTCCACGCTCCGGATGGGCGCGCGGCCCGCGGCGTGCTCGGCGACGATGCGCTCGATGACGTCCGCCGGATCCAGCACGCCCATGTTCATGGTGGCGCTCAGCAACGAGTGCGCCATGGTCCAGTCGCCCGCGAGGGAGGCGTCCTCGAAGGGGCCGAAGTCGTTGAGCCGGGTCGTGACGAAGTCCTCGAGGGCCAGGCGCCCCTCCTCCGGCGTGACGGCGAACCTGCGCGGGCCGTCCTCGCCGACGAACCGCATCAGCCCCTCGTGCTCCCACCGGTCGAGGTCGGCTCGCACCTCGGCGTCGATGTCGTCCTCCTCGGGCCACCAGGGCTCCGGCAGGCCGAGGCTCGTCGCGCCCTTCGGCGGCCGCTCGCGGTTGTCGTGGTCGTAGTTCCAGCGGCCGCCGACCGGGTCGTCGCCGTCCATGAGGATGCCCGTGCGGGCGCGCGACCAGCGGTAGAAGTCCTCCATCACCAGCCGGTTCGACGTGCGGCCCGCCGTCCACTCGGCGAACTCCTGCTCGCTCGTGACGAAGCCGCGGCTCGGCAGCACCTCGGCCCCGATCTCCGCCACGAGCCGACGGAGCCCGCGCGAGGTGGGGTCGACCACCTCGAGGTCGTCGCGACCCGTGACCACGTCGCGGTAGTGCTCCACCTGGTGGAACTCGACCCGGTCGCCGAGGGCCCGGGCGCGGTGCCGGATGCCCGAGAGGATGAGGTGCGCCTTCGCCCGGTGGTACGGGCGCCGGGCCAGCAGCCCCCGCGACTCGATGAGCAGCATGGGCCCGCCGTCGTCGAAGTGCTCGCCCAGCTGGTCGGCCAGGATCCATCGGGTGCGCTGCATGCTGCGACCCTAGGCCGGACCCCCGACACCGGCGCGGCGCGTGCGCCCGGCCGACCGGCCCGCCTCCGGGCGACGCGCCACCGCGGCGCGACCACCCCGACGCGCCACCGCGACGGGCCGGCCGCGAGGGCGCCGCCCTAGGCTGGGGGCGTGCACCAGGCGACCTCCCTCCTCACCGACCGGTACGAGCTCACGATGCTCGACGCAGCGCTGAAGGCGGGGACCCACGACCGCGAGTGCGTCTTCGAGTGCTTCGCCCGCCGCCTGCCGAGCGGCCGTCGCTTCGGCGTCGTCGCCGGCACCGGCCGTCTGCTCGAGCTGATCCGCGACTTCCGCTTCGGCGACGCGGAGCTCGAGTACCTGCGCTCCGAGCGCGTCGTCGGCGAGGAGGCGCTGGCCTGGCTCGCCGACTACCGGTTCCGCGGCCGCATCACCGGCTACCGGGAGGGCGAGATCCACTTCCCCGGATCGCCGCTGCTCACCGTCGAGGCGCCCTTCGCCGACGGGGTGATCCTCGAGACCCTCGTGCTCAGCGTCCTCAACTACGACTCGGCGGTCGCGAGCGCGGCCGCGCGCATGGTCCAGGTGGCTGGCGGACGTCCCCTCGCGGAGATGGGATCGCGCCGCACGGGCGAGCGCTCGGCCGTCGCGGCCGCGCGCGCCGCCTTCATCGCGGGCTTCAGCGCCACCTCCAACCTCGAGGCCGGCCGCACGTGGGGCGTCCCGACGATGGGGACGGCCGCCCACTCCTTCACGCTCCTGCACGACACCGAGGAGCAGGCCTTCCGCGCGCAGGTCGAGGCGCTCGGGTCGGGGACCACCCTCCTCGTCGACACGTACGACGTGCGCCAGGGCGTCGAGACCGCGGTCCGCGTCGCGGGCACGGGCCTCGGCGCCGTGCGACTCGACTCCGGCGACCTGCCCGTGCTCGTGGGCGAGGTGCGCGCGCAGCTCGACGCGCTGGGCGCCACGGGCACGCGGATCACCGTCACCAACGACCTCGACGAGCACGGCATCGCGGGCCTGGCCGCCTCCCCCGTCGACTCGTACGGCGTCGGCACGTCGCTCGTCACCGGCTCCGGCGCCCCCGCCGCCGGGATGGTCTTCAAGCTCGTCGCCCACCGCGAGGCCCGCGGGCGTGGCGAGTGGGTCGCCGTCGCCAAGCGCTCCACCGGCAAGCAGAGCCGCGGCGGCCTCAAGGGCGCGCTCCGGCGGCATGACGCGGAGGGCATCGCGACGGCCGAGCTCGTCACGGTGGGGCCGCACCCGGATCCGCGGCCGGGCGACCGCGACCTCCTGGTCACGCTCGTCGAGGATGGCGAGCCGGACCCCCGCTGGCTCGGGGCGGAGGGCACCGCCGCGGCCCGCGCGCACCACGCGAGCGTCGTGCGGGACCTGCCGGCGCAGGCGTTCCGGCTGCGAGCCGGCGACCCGGCCATCCCCACCGAGGAGGGCGCGCCCGCCTGATGCCGCGGGGGTCGATCCGGGTCTACTCGGGCTTCATGCCCTCGTAGATGCGCTTGCAGTCCGGGCACACGGGGAACTTCTCGGGGTCGCGGCCGGGCAGCCACTTCTTGCCGCAGAGCGCCTTGACGGGCTTGCCGCTGAGGGCGGACTCGAGGATCTTGTCCTTCTTCACGTAGTGCGAGAACCGCTCGTGATCGCCGGGCTCGATCGTCTCCTGCTCGAGGAGCTCCTCGAGCTCGCGGTCGAGGGTGTCGGTTCCGCCGCCCTGCGTGGGGCTCCCGGGGAACTGTTCGATGCTGAGGATGACCATCGTCCCAGTGTACTTTTCCCCGCCCACCGCGACCCGGGCGGAGGCACGCCCGTGCCGCGGACCGGGCTCAGCGGCGCTGCTCCGGCTCAGCCGCGCTGCCCGGGCTCAGTGGCGCTGCGCGAAGGCCAGCAGCTCGGGACCGCGGCGCTCGAAGACGCGACCGCCGCCGACCACCCCCACGACGAGCGCGAGGACACCGAGCCCGAGGCCCACGACGAGCGACCACGTCGGGTAGGCGCCGCCGTGCACGAGCCCGAGCCAGCCGAGCCACACGGAGGGCAGCGCCAGCACGACCGTGGCGATGAAGGTCAGCGTCGGCACGGTCGACGCGCCGGCGCCGACCGTCTGCGGCGCGTGGAACGGGCTGTCCCCGGGCCGGGAGGCCGGATAGGGGAAGCGCGCCGAGAACAGCGACGCCAGCCCGACCCCGACGAGCAGCACGCCGCCGCTGACGCCGACGACCGACGGCAGCACCGCCGGGTCGCCGAAGCCGAGGGCGCTGAGCGGCGCTCCGATCGCGACCAGCGGCACGCCGATGGCGAGCACCGGCACGAGGCGCCCGATGCGGTCCGCCGTGCCGCGGATCCCCGACACCACGTGCAGCCACACCGCGGTGTGGTCGTGGGCCGTGTCGTTGTGGACGCTCCAGCCGAGGAACAGCGCCATGACCGGCAGCGGGACGAGCGCGAGCACGTGGGCGTCGACGTCCACGATCACGAGCGGGACGAGCAGGACCAGCGGCAGCACGGGGATGAGGACGAGGGTCGCGCGATAGCGGGGGTCGCGGACCCAGTAGGTGATGCTGCGCGCGGCCACGGCCCCCGCCGGCGATGCGCCGAAGCGGCCGAACCAGCCGAGGCCGGTCTGCGTCCGGCCGCCGCGCGCCCGATCCGGTGCCGTGAGGGACCACGGGACGGCCCGCGTCCAGAGGAGCGCGAGGAGCGCCGCGGAGGCGAGCGCGACGAGGAGCATGCCGAGCGCCCCGCCGGCGTCGCCCGCGACGGCGGCGGCGGGAGCGGCCCACGCGGCCCCGATCGGGGTCCAGGCGAGCACGCCCAGGAGACCCCGGACCGGCCGGAGGCCGTCGTCGAGGAGGTCGGCCTGCGCGAGGGCGACGACCACGGGGACGAGGAGCACGGCGACCAGCCCCGCGACGAGGCCCGTCGCCTCCCGCGCGCGGCGCGTGCTGAGCAGCACCGATGCGGCGACCGTGCTCAGCCGCGCGACGAGCACGCAGGTCACGACGGCGGCCGCGGCGGCGAGGATCGCCACCAGGGCGGTCGCGGGATCGCGGGCCCACGTCACGACGGTGGTCAGCGCGACCACCACGAGGGCCGCGCCGGGAGCGCTCACGAGCGCGGCGACGCCCAGAGCCAGGGCCAGGGGACGCGGCTCGAGTCCGTAGGGCGCGAATCTTCGGGGATCCAGGGCGTCGTCGGAACCGAGCACGAGCGGCACCACGAGCGCCCCGAGGACCACGAGCGCTCCCCCGGCGACGACGATGTCGCGCGCGGAGGCGACGTCCGCGTCGCGGAGGCCCGCCAGGGCGCCGATCGCGAGCACCGTGACCAGGACCCCGTACACGGCGGCGACGACGAGCCCGAGCACCTGCCACGGGCTCCGGCGGAACGCGTTGGCGAGGAGGGCGAGCCTCAGTCGGAGAACGAGTGCAACCACGAGAACCCCTCCGCCGTGCGTCGACCGCCGGCCAGCGCCACGAAGCGCTCCTCGAGCGTGCGCCCGGCACGGACCTCGTCCATGGTGCCGGCGGCGAGCACGCGTCCGTTGACGATGATCGCGACGTGGTCGCAGATGCGCTGGATGAAGTCCATGCCGTGGCTGGAGAGCACCACCGTGCCGCCGTGCGCCACGTAGTCCTGCAGGATCTCCACGATGTTCGCCGCCGACACGGGGTCGACCGACTCGAACGGCTCGTCGAGCACGAGCAGGCGCGGCGAGTGGATCATCGCGCAGGCCAGCGCGACCTTCTTGGCCATGCCGGCCGAGTAGTCGGTGACCAGACGCCCGACGGCGTCCTCCAGCCCGAAGGCGGCGACGAGGTCGGCCGAGCGGTCGCGGATCTCCGCCGCGTCGAGCCCGCGGAGCGCCCCCGAGTAGTGCAGGAGCTGCGCGCCCGTCAGGCGGTCGAAGAGGCGCAGCCGGTCGGGGAGGACGCCGATGCTGCGCTTGGCCGTGAGCGGCTCCCGCCAGACGTCGATGCCGTTGACGGAGACCGTTCCGGCGTCGGGGCGCAGGAGTCCCGTGACCATCGACATGGTCGTGGTCTTGCCCGCACCGTTCGGCCCGACGATGCCGTAGAAGGAGCCCGCGCGGACGGTGAGCGCGACCTCGTCCACGGCCACCTTCTCGTCGAAGCGCTTGGTGAGCCCCTGGATGACGAGGACCTCGTCGCCCAGCTCGGGGGCGGCGGCCCGGTCGCCGCGGACGGAGGGCGTGAGCGCCGTCTCGTCCACCCGCGCGAGGCCGGCCCGCGGCGATCGCGGCGCGGTGAGGCTGTCGGTGCGGACGGTGACGACGCGCGGGGGCTCCGGCGCGGGATCCGCAGCGGCGGCGCTCCCGTCGGCGGGCTCCGTCTCGGGTCCGCCCTGCTCCCCTGCCGTCGGTTCCGCCTCGGACGTGGTCGCATCGTCGGTCGCGGTCACGTCGTCGTTCACTGCCACGGTCATTTCGTCGGTCGCGGTCACGTCGTCGGTCGCGGTCACCTCGCCGGCCGCGGTCGCCTCGCCGGACGCAGTCGCGTCATCGGGAGCCGCGTCCGCCGCGCCGGTGTCGGACCCCGACGGGGCCCGGGCGTCGTCGTGCTGCACGCCATCACCGGGCTCCGCGACGGCCTCAGCGCCCTCGTCGGCGCCGTCGTCGGCGGCTGCCGCGTCCCCGGATGGAGCATCGCCGGGGAGGGCGTCCGCGGTTCCGACGGCCTCGTCCACGACGAGCACGTCCGCCACGACGGGCACGTCGTCGTCGGCCGAGGCGTCGTCGGCGGCGTCGTCGTGCGGCTCCTCGCCTCCGGCACGTGCGGCGTGCTCCTGCTCGGCGGCGTCGAGGATCCCCCGCAGCTCCGCGACGGCGTCGTCGCGCTCGGTCGTCGCGGCGACGGATCCGGCGCCCTCCGCCGACGCATCGACCGTCGCGGGGACCGACGGCCCCTGCTCGTCGTCGGACGTCGTGGCGTCCGGACCGGCGTCGACCGCGGTGGCTCCGGCCGGACGCTGCACCCGGGTCCGCTTCCGCACGCGCGGGGATCGCGTGGACGAGGCCGCCGTCCCGTCCGCGCCGTCGTCGCTCGGGGCCGCCGGACGGGCGGCGGGCGGCGTGACGCGGGGCGCCTTGACGCG